>NZ_JBQDYQ010000026.1:0-46069 GCF_052105255.1 Brevibacterium sp. | reverse complement strand
ATCCGGCCTCGTAGAAGACCTGCATCGGGTCTTCCTGAGTGTAGGAGTTGAAGTCACCGAGGAGATAGACGAGGTCGCTGTCCGCGGCCTCCTGCTGGTCGCCGGCGAACCTGACGAGCGATTCGGCCTGCTCGACGCGATCAGCGTTAGACGCGCCCTGACCGTCGCCGGAGTCCTCGTTGCCCGGACCTGAGCCCGACCCCTTGGACTTGAAGTGGTTGGAGATCGTCACGAAGGTCTTGTCCTTCTCGACCTCACCGGAGTCGTCCTTCGGAGCGAACGCCTGGGACAGGGGTTCGCGGGCATTGGAGAACGCATCCTGATCGTCGAGGATCGCGGACTCGTTCTGCGGGGCCACCTCGGCGGTTTGATAGATCAGGGCCGTGCGGATGACGTCCTCATCGGACGGGACCGCGGATGGGGATTCGACGAAGTCCCATTTCCGGGTCCCGGCCGCCTCGTTGAGGCGTTTGACCAGTGTCGCCAGCGCGTCATCGCGGTTCTTTCCGAAGGCGGCGGAATTCTCGATCTCCATAAGCGAGACCACGGAGGCGTCGAGCTTATTGATCGCGGTGACGATCTTCGTCTCCTGGCGCTTGAGGCTTTCCGCGTTCGCGGCACCGCGGGCATCGCAGCCGCCGCGGACGGTGATGTGGTTGCCGTCGCGGTCGTCGTAGTACTGGCAGCCTGAGAGCTGATCGCCGGTGGTGGTGAAGTAGTTGAGGACGTTGAAGCTGGCGAGGCTGACCTGCCCGCCGACAGCCTCGGGGGCATCAGTTCGTGTGTCGGTGAACGATGTCGGCTGCACCGCTTCGGCGTTGTCCCCGGTCAGGCGGGTCGTCGGCTGGAACCGCCACTTCTCGTGATCGAAGCCGAGCACCACCGGGGAGGTGAAGGTCGCCTGAGCGCCGACGCGGACGGGTGCGTCCTGGCTCAGGTACGGCAGGGGAACGTCCTTGTCGTTCTTGAGGAAGTTCACGGTCGCCCCGTCGTCGAGGACGACCTCGCGGTCGAGGTTGTCGGCTTCGAGGGCTTTCGCCTCCGGGGTGCCGGGGCGGTGGACGTCGGTGGGCTGGGGGAGGGTGCCCTCACCCGTGGCGAGGACGACCTCGCCGTAGGTGTTCGTGTTGTAGGTGTCGGCCACGGTCAGCGACTCGCTCGGCTGCAGGAGCATGCCTTCGAGCGATTCGCGGTTCTCGTCGCCAGTGGGGAAGGCGTCTTCGACGGGTTTGACCGCCTCGGCGGGTTCGTCGACTGTTTCGAGACCGGACGCGGATACGGAGATCTGAGTCTGTCCGTAGTGTTCTGAGACCGTTCCGGTGACCTCGACGTGGTTGTCGATGCTGATATCGGCCACGGTGTCGGGGGAGTAGACGAAGACGCCGTCAGAGGCCCCGGGGGTCGCGTCATCGGCGCCTGCTCCACCGGTGCCCGGGGTCTGGATGTAATAGCCGTTCAGTCCGCCCTCGGGGTAGGCGGCGGTGACGACACCGCGGGTGGTCACGGTCTTGCCCTGCAGCGGGCTGGAATCGGTGGTGCCTTGGATGTCGGCGATCGGGGTGAGGCCTTCGGGGTCCGGTCCGGGATCTTCGCCGCCGCCGTCATCTCCGCCGTCGTCGCCGTCGGGCAGGGCATCCGGGGTGGGCGCTGCCGGCTTCCACGCGTCGCCGGTGAGCTGGATCGACTGGCCGCCGGCGGCCGTCGCACCCGTCGGCTCGGCTTCCTGTCCGACGACCGGTGCGGGGGTATAGACGTTCTTCGCGCCGGTGACGCCCTTGCCATCGACGACGCCGCCGATCTGCTGGAAGTCGACCAGCTCACCGCCATCGTCGATGACGAAGGCGCTCGAACCGTATTCGCCGTCGGCGGATGAGCCGGCCTTGACGGAGTTCGTGATCGGCACGTCGATGGCCACGGCACCAGAATCGCCGACCGTCGTGTCCTCGGGCACGGTGATCGTGTTCTCCTGCGCATAGACGCTGCCGCCGCGAGTCACCGAGCCGAAGGTCCAACCCGAGACATCGGTGCCGGGTTCGGCGGCGATCTCGATGAAGTCGGTCTCGAGAGTGTAGGCGATCTCGGAGATGTGGATGTCGCCGTCTGCGGCCGGGGCCGCGATGGCGGGAGCCGCCGGGAGGACGAGAGCGGCCGCGAGGCTGAGTATCGCGGTGGAAGACGCCGTCTTCGAGACGTTCATAGGAACCTTTCATGATGACAAATCACAGCGCACGGGTCGCGGCGCAATCTCTTGCACAGTATCCGGATGCATGTCGACATCGGTGTCGATCATGTGAATACGATGTGAACTGACCGTACTACGGCATCCGACGACGTGGCATCAGTGTGGGCGATCGCGGCCGAGGGCGCGACGGAGTGAAGTACCAGTGACTCGGAATGGAAGGCAGTTCCCCTCCGCAGGTGTCCTCAAGTGCAGCCGCTACGCCGCTCCCACCGATCAGCTGCGGAAGGCGAACCTCGTCTCAACGAGCTGATGATCGGACGGGAAGCGGTTCTGCCGCTGGTTCGGGATGAGTTCACAGCGGCCGCCTACATCGACGAACCCGTCTTCGACCAGGCCTTCGGCACTGCAGCCGCGAATCACGCTGTCGACGATGTCGAGGCCACGGGAGAATATGAAATCGATGCGATCACGAGGTTCGGCGCCGTCGGTGCGGCCCGGTTCGGGCTTCTCCTCATGACCGGCACGGGTGAGCGGTTCGATCGGAGACCAGGTATCGGCCGGCGCAGCGACGGGGTCGGGGTGGATCGCGCGGAAGGTGTCGGTGAATCCGGCGGCCAGCAGTGCATCGGGAGAGCGCCAGGCGAAATCGGGTCGGTCGGTGCGCGCCGCCCAATCCCCGGTGGACGGGGTGTTGAAATCACCGCAGATGACTACCGGCAGGTCCTCCTCGTCGACCTCAGCGCTGATGCGGGCACTCTCGGAGAGGATCTCTTCGATCTGCTGCAGACGAGGAGCTTCCTCGGCATCGGCGACCTCTTGGCCCCCACCCTGCAGGGCTCGGTAGACCGCATAGGGGTACGGCGCGAGGTGGACGGACCACACGAGGATCCGCGGCGAGTCCGGCAGCGGTCGCACGAGTGCGGCCTGAGCGTAGGGCAGCGTGCTGGTGTCCACCGACGTCAACTGCCCGGTGCTGAGCACGGCTGTATCCCATCCGCGCTGCGCATGATCCGCCAGGAGCTTCGGGGCCAGGTTCTCCGCAGCGCTGCCCCAGCACTCCTGCAGCGCCAGGACGTCTGCCGGGAACTGCGCTGCGATCGCGTACTGCTTCTCCTGGCCGAAGTCGACTTCTCGACCGCCGTACCAGACGTTCCATGTCTGCAGGGTGAAAGTGGTCTCAGCGGGCATGGGATCTTCTCCAATGATCGGCATCGGGTGGGTGGTCAGTTGTCGGAGTCGAGGAGGAGCGTGCGGGTTCGGGAGTCGAAGCGCAGCTGGGCGAAGTGCCGCAGCCGCACCTCGCCGGCCAGTTCGATGCTGGGATCGCTGTTGACTCCGATCACCGTGCATCCGGCCGTGTGAGCTGCCTGTGACCCCACCGGTGAGTCCTCGAAGGCGACCACCGCAGAGGCGGCCAAACCAAGTCGCTGTGCGGCCAGCAGGTAGGGGTCCGGCGCCGGCTTGCCCTGGTCGACATCGTCGATCGTGATGATCGCGTCGAAGAGGTCGAGCATGCCTGCTCGCTCGAGGAGGCCGCGCACGTCGCCGCTGCGACCGTTGCTGGCCACGGCGATCGGGATGCTGCCTGACAGTGATGCCACGAGTTCGGGGGCACCGGGCATGGGCGCTGTGACGTGTTCCAGAGCGGCGCTGTAAGCGCGGTCGACCTCCTCGGCTGTCGGCGGTCTGACATCGCTGGGGGAACCGAGGCTCTCATGCACCTGCTGCAGTCGCGCCACGGCTTCGGGTGCTGTGAGTCCGCGAAGATCCTCGGCTGCGGTGTCGTCTGCGGCCATCGACTCCAGGTAGTCTCTCATGAGTTCGATCCAGGGCGCTTCGGAGTCGACGAGGATACCGTCGCAGTCGAAGACGGCACCGGAGAAGCCGGTGATAGAGCCGCTCATGCGCGGAGTCCTGCGGTGTCATTACGGCCTAGGCGCAGTGCGGGCTCGGCGGTGACGGAGGCGTCGATGCGCAGTCCCGGTCGCATGGCGTCGGCGTCAGCGGAGGCCAGCGATGCCGACCACTGTGCGCTGTGGTCGCCGGGCAGACCGAGGTGGACCATCGTGCGCTCGCCGGTGTAGGTGCTGTGCTTGACTTCGAGGAAGCCGTCAGCGGCCGCGGTGATCGCAAGGTTCTCGGGCCGGACGAATACGGTGTCATCGGGCGCGGGATCGACGGGCAGGCGGTCCCGGATCGTCCAATCGCGGCCGACGGCGAACTCATTGATCGATCCGACGAAGCGGGCGACGAACGCGGTGGCGGGGGAGGAGTACACCTCGTGAGGGGCGGAGTACTGCTCGATCCTGCCGTCGTTCATCACGGCCACACGGTCGGCGATCGCCAGCGCCTCTCCCTGATCGTGGGTGATGAAGACCGTGGTGGTGCCCAGCGCCTGCTGCACCCGCCGGATCTCCTCACGCAGTGAGGAACGGACCGAGGCGTCGAGTGCCGACAGCGGCTCGTCGAGCAGAAGGACCTTCGGCTGGGTGGCCAATGCGCGGGCCAGAGCCACGCGCTGCTGCTGGCCTCCCGAGAGCTGATGCGGGAAGCGGCCGCCCATGCCGGTCAGCCCGCAGATCTCGAGGAGTTCCTCGGTGCGTCGGCGCCGTGCTCCGGCATCGACCTTGCGGATCTGTAGACCGTATTCGATGTTGTCGCTGACACTGAGGTTGGGGAACAGGCTGTAGCTCTGGAACACCATGCCCATGTCCCGGCTGTTCGGCGGCAGTTTCAGTACGGATTCGCCGCCGACGAGCACGTCACCTCCGTTGACCGGTTCGAAACCGGCGAGGATGCGCAGAGTCGTCGTCTTGCCGCAGCCCGAAGGGCCGAGGAAGCTGACCATGCTGCCGGCCTCGATGTCGATGTTGAAGTCCTTGAGCACCTCGGTGCTGCCATAGGACTTGTCCACGTGCTCGAAGCGCACGGACTCGGGCTCGTTCGACTGCTCGGGGCCCGCGGGCGATGGTCGAGTGCGGTCAGAGATAGTCATGAGGTCACAGCGTCCTTTCTTGAGGCGGCGGCCGGAGAGGGGGCCGGGTCGTCGGCCTCGGTCTCATCGTCTTCGCTCACAGCGTTCGGTCGGTGACCGAAGCGCGATGCGCTCACGGTTGCAGCGGCCAAGAGCAGCCACGTGGTGAGGTTGAGCAGCACGGACAGCGTGATCGAACCGCGGAAGTTCGTGCTCGAGAGCGTATTGAGGAAGACCGGCAGTGTGTTGATCGACAGGGTCGCGGCCACCGTGTACTCCGCAATGGACAGAGCGAAGGTGAAGAAGAGGGAGAACATCACCGGTCCGCGGATGTTGGGGATGACGACCCGGCGGAGCGTGGTTCCCAGTCCGGCGCCGAGGATCGACGAGGACTCGAAGAGGGTGCGCAGCGGGAGGGTGGACAGTCCGGCATCGATCGACCGGAAGGTGAAGGGAAGACACAGGATGACGTAGGTGCCGACGAGCACGAGCGGCAGGTCCTGGGACTGCAGCATGGCGTTCAGCTGCATGCCAAGGCTACCGCGTCCCTGCGATGCGAGGCTGCGCAGAACCGCGGAGAGCCCGGCGACGATCGCGATCGCCGGGACGACCAGCGGAAGGGTGCACAGGATGCTGAGCACCGATCGCAGCCGGGGCGCCCAGAGGTGGACGGCGACGAGCGCGGGAACCAGCGTGACGACGAGGATGACGGCGGCGAGCACCGACACGATGAGGCTGCGCATGAGCGGGGCCACGATCTTTCCTGAGTCAGCCAGACCAGTGAGCCCGGATGTGGTGAAGCTGCCGTCTGCACGGAAGAACGAGTAGGTCAGCGAGCTCAACAGCGGTGTGAGGATGAAGATCGCCAGGGCCGCCAGTGGCAGCCAGGCCAAGAATCTCCTCATCCGCGGCGAGCTGTTCAAGTCTCGAGCCACTTGGCGCTCCTCTTCGTCAGTGCGTTGAAGGCAACGAGGACGATGACGGCGATCGCTCCCGTGGTCACACCCAGCGCCATGGCCACCCCTTCTCCGCCGGTGGCAGCAGAGCCTGCGAGCTGGCCGGCGATCTCGAGTGGGATGAGGGGGAAGCCGCCCGTGCCGATGAGCACCGCCGCCGAGGCGTGAGTGCCGAAGGCGGAGCCGAACATCAGCAGCCAGGCGCCCAGCAGGGCAGGGGTGATCACCGGCAGTCCGACTCGGCGCCAGAAGGTCAGGTCGGTGCCGCCCAAGGACGTGTTGGCCTCACGCCACTGCTGTCTGAGCGCGACGAAACTGGGCAGCGTGAGAAGGATCATCGTGGGGATGAGGAAGTACTGGTACATGAGGATCAGGCCCTTGACACTGTAGAGCGTGAACGTCGAATCGACCGCAGTGATCAGCGCGGTGAAGTATCCGGTGTTGCCGACCGCGACGATGAAGGAGAACGCCAGAGGGACGCCTCCGTCGTTGGCCAGCACGCTGGAGATGACTGCGGTGATGGAGTCGACGATCTTCGACTTCACGGTCGAGATCGCCCAGGCGCAGATGCCGCCGAAGACCGCGGCTACCGTGGCGGCAGTGAACGACAGCAGCAGGCTGTTGCCCAGGGCCATCGAGCGCGAACCCGAACCCAGTGCGGTGTAGTTGTCGAGGCCGAAGGTCTTCGTCCCCGGTTCGCTGCCCGGGACGAGGAACGATGTCGCCACCATTCCGCCGATCGGAATCACGAAGAACAGCACGATGATGATCGTGATCGGTGTCAGAGCCGTCAGGGCTGGTGAGGGGGTTCGCCTGCGCCGTGGGACGGCCGGAGAGGGATCTTCTCCGGCCAGCCCAGCGGTGTGCGGCAGCGACTGTGGGACCGAGGTCATCCGATCGCTTTCGCCCAGTTGTCGGCGAGGACCTTCTGTTGCGAATCCCGCTGTTCCTGAGTCGGCTGCGGTGCTGTCTGGTCCACCGCATCATCGAGCAGCTTCGACAGCGCATCGTCGTCGACCGTGTCGGATTCGACCATGGCGTCAAGTCGTCCGGGCATCACATACCCCTCGAGCAGCAGGTTCTGTCCCTCGTCACTGAAGACGAATTCCTGCCACAGGCGAGCAACTGCCGGGTGCGGTGCATCCTCGTTGATCGATGCTGCGTAGTAGGAGGCGACAGTGCCGTCCGACGGGATGGAGATCGACATGTCCACCCCGCCGTCAGCGAGGTCGTCCGCCCACTGCAGGAGCAGGTAGTCCCAGTTGACGGCGATCGGCGTCTCACCCGTCTCAAACGTTCCGGCCTCGGCTTCGGTCGGCACGAGGTTGCCCTTGTCCGAGAGTTCCGCGAAGTAGTCGATGCCCGGCTGGATGTCATCGAGTGAGCCGTCGTTGGCCAGCGACGCGGCGACGACGGCCATGAAGCCGGCCTCGCCCGTGGTCGGGTTTCCGCGCATAGCGACCTTGCCCTTGTACTCCGGGGCGAGCAGCTCCGCGAAGCTCGTGGGGCACTTCTTCACCGCTTCGGCGTCGCAACCGATGGCCATGGTCCCGCCGAGGTGGTTGAACCAGGTGCCGTCCGGGGACTTCATGTTCTCGGGGACGTCATCGGCGGTTTCAGGGTAGTACTCGGCGAGCAGGCCCTCTTCGGCGGCATCGACGGCAAAGGATTCGCCCGTGTCGAGATAGTCGAGAGAGGTCTCCTGCCCCTGCCTGTTCTTCACCGCGTTGATGAGGTCCTGGCTCGCGCCGGTCGAGGTGTCGTTGTCGATCTCGATGTCGTACTTCTCCGCGAACGTGTCGAGCAGCCCGCCGTAATTGGCCCAATCGGGGTAGAGGCCCATGACGTTGAGCGATCCCTCCGCCTGAGCCGCTTCGACGAGAGCGTCCATGCCCCCGCCGTCTTCGACCGACGTCGCCGCTCGCCAATTGGCGGATACCTCAGATTCCCCGCTGCCACTGCAGCCGGACAGGGCCGCCAGAGCGCCCACTGCGAGGACAGCTGTGAGCTTTCGTGTGTGTTTGAGCATCGTCGTACTCGCCTTTCGGACTTGTGCGCAAGCGCATGGTGTTCTCATTCGAGGTGCTTCGATCCCCATCCACGATAGGGAACTGTTCGCGGATAGACAACCCAGATCACTAGTGAGGATGGTTAATCAGATATATCCTCACCAGTGAGTGGTGAACAGAAAGTGACCTGATCGGGTCGTGCGGGTGAAGGCGTGCCGCTCGCTTATAGCGGCGAATCAGGATGGAGGGAGAATATGCTTCTGGTGCCGTCGTCGGAATGGAGCGTGGGGTAGCGTAGATACACAGCACCGTATGCGGTGTTGTGCATGTTGGCGGGACTGGAAGGAGACTAGGGCGTGACTGAGTCGCAGCGGCAGCCGTCCGGATCAGGCGGGGCGCGGTACGAGCAGATCGCTGAGCAGATGCGGGAATCGATTCGCACCGGGGCACGTCAGGTGGGGCAGAGCCTCGAATCCGAAGCGGCTCTGGCCGCCGAGTACCGAGTCGCTCCGGGCACGGTGCGCGAAGCCCTGCGTCTGCTGGTCAGCGAGGGCACGCTGGGAGGCCGCCGGGGTGCGCGCAAGACGGTGCTGCGACGTCCCCGTCCGGCTGCTGTGGCTGAGGAATTCCGCAGCTTCGCGCAGTGGGCGAGTGCACACGGCCGGACTCCCGGCGGTCATGTCATCGAACAGAACTGGCGCATCGCGGGGGAAGAGACTGCCGCGGCGCTCAAAGTCGACCCCCGTGCACGTGTGCTGCGGGTTCTGCGTGTGCGTCTGCTCGACGGGGAGAAAGTCATGGTCGAGAGGACGAGCTACCCGGAGCAGCTCGGCGAGATGGTGGAGAAGATTCCCGGTGATGCGGCATCGGTCAGCCGCAGCCTTGCCCAGCAGTACGGAATCGTGTTCGCCGGTGCCGATCATGTCTTCTCAGCCACCATCTGCGGCCAAAAGGACGCTACCCTCCTTGGTGTCGCCCGCGGGCGACCGCTGCTGCGTCACCTGCGCCGCAGTCGTGACAGCGCGGGCAGGCCGCTGGAGATCTCCGAAGATCGCTATCTGGCCAACATCCTGTCCGTGGCGATGTCGAACGGCCGCAATGTCAATCCGATCAGCTGGCTGACCGCCGACGAGCAGAACTGGTTCTGAGGTCTTCGCAGGCTGCGTGAAGCCACAGACGAAGGCGGCCCGGCTCCCCCTGCGAGGAGCCGGGCCGCCTTCGGTGAGAGGCTCGCGTTCAGCCCTTGAGTTCGGCCGCGAGCTCGTGGAAGTCACGGCTCGGGTTGCCGAAGCGGTGCAGAGTCATCGACACCGCCTGCTCCTGCACGTAGTACCGCAGCTCCACTCGTCCCGAGGTGGTCACCGGCTCATCGATGATCGCGACCTCCGGGCGGGGTGCGGCCGCGGCCAGCAGCTCGTCTTCGAACCGACCGAGGACACGGATGCGGGCACCCACCGTGTCGTCGTACCGGCCCTGGCCGACCATCTCGGCGAACAGATCCGGCGACTCCGTGCGGGCCGGGACACCGGCGTTCGTCACGGCGATCTTCACCTCGGCGGGCACATCTTTGGCGACGGACAGCTGCACCGTCGACCCCACCGTGGCGGCGGCATGGAGGGAGCGTTCGAGATCGAACAGGCTCGCCTCGGCAGTGACGCGCAAGGTGACCGGGCGGGGGCGGTAGCGGAAGATGTTCGCCTCCGCGCGCAGCCCTGTGTGGTCCTTCGCCGCACCGAATTCGGCTTCGAACCAGCGCTTGTCATCGGCCTTCGCCGCCTCGAGGTCCTGGCCGCCGGCATCGGCGAAGTGGCCGAAGAGCATGAGGTAGTTCGGGCCGCCGGCCTTCGACCCCAGCCCGACCGAGGACTGCTTCCAGCCGCCGAAGGACTGCCGGCGCACGATCGCACCGGTGATTCCACGGTTGACGTAGGCATTGCCGACCTCGACGCGGTCGAGCCAGGTGGCGACCTCCTCGGGATCGAGGGAATGGATGCCGCCGGTGAGGCCGAAGTCCACGGCGTTCTGGAACTCGATGGCCTCATCGAGGTCCTTGGCATGCATGAGACCGAGCACCGGACCGAAGACCTCGGTGAGGTGGAAGAAAGAACCGGGCTTGACCCCGTCCTTGATTCCCGGGCTCCATAGGCGCCCCGAATCGTCGAGCTGCTTGGGCTCGAGCAGCCAGGATTCGCCGGGCTCCAGCGTCGTCAGTGCCCGACGCAGCTTGTCCGAGGGGTCCTCGGTCAGCGGGCCCATGGTCGATGCGAGGTTCGAGGGCCAATCGACGACCATCGACGAGGCGGCATCGACGAGCTGGCGACGGTAGCGCTCGGAATCGTAGGTCGATCCGACCATGATGCCCAACGAGGCGGCCGAGCACTTCTGCCCGGCATGTCCGAACGCCGAGTACACGAGGTCGGCCATGGCGAGGTCTCGGTCCGCCGCCGGGGTGATGACCAGTGCGTTCTTGCCCGAGGTCTCCGCATTGACGTGGAGTTCGGGACGGAAGGACTTGAACATCGCCGCGGTCTCCGAGGCACCGGTGAGGATGACCCGGTCGACATCGGGATGCGAGACGAGATGCTGGCCGAACTCCCGCTCGACCGGTGCGCACAGCTGCAGCACGTCCTTGGGCACTCCGGCCTGCCACAGGCAGTCGACGATGAGTGCCGAACAATGCGGGGTCGGCTTCGACGGCTTATGGATGACTGCGGATCCGGCCGCCAGCGCCGCAACGGTGCCGCCGGTGGGGATCGCCACGGGGAAGTTCCACGGGGGAGTGATGACGACCATCTCATCGGGAGTGAACTCCGCGCCGTCGAGGTTGTCGAGCTCGAGCGAATTCAGCGCGTAGTAGCGGATGAAGTCGATGGCCTCGGATACCTCGGGATCGGACTGCGATGGCATCTTGCCGACCTCGGCCGACTCGACGGCGATGAACTCGCCGCGACGGGCAGCGAAGATGTCGGCGGCTCGGTGGAGGATCTCGGCGCGACCGGCGGCACCGAGGGCCCGCCAGTCGGCGGCCGCGGCGCGACCGCGGGCAATCATCTCATCGAGTTCATCCGTGGATTCGACCTTGGGTGCGTTCGGGCGGTCGTCGAGGTAGCCGGGGGCGGTCGCCTCGGCGATGATGCTGCGCACCCACTCCTGGTTGGCCGGAAGAGACGGGTCGGTGTCGGGTTCATTGAAGAACCGGGTCGGCACCACGGTCTCGCCGAGTGTTTCGGTCGACCGGTTCTGGTGGCGGTTCGGGGCCGGCGCGGTCTCACCCTCGGCGTCGAGGATCGATTCGAGCTGGTTGACCGACGCGGTGAACCGGTCGGCTTCGCGCTTGAACACGTCGTTGCCGTTGGCGAGGTCGAAGATTCCGGACATGAAGTTCTCGGACGCAGAGTTCTCTTCAAGCCTGCGCACGAGGTAGGAGATCGCGACGTCGAACTCGTTCGGATGCACGGCCGGAACGTAGAGGAGGAGGTCTCCGACGTCCTCGGTCACGGCGGCGGCCTGCTCGCTGGCCATGCCCTGGAGCATCTCGAACTCGACACGATCGGTCACCGAGCGTTCGACGGAGAGGTGGTGGGCGAAGGCGATGTCGAAGAGGTTGTGGCCGGCCACACCGATGCGCAGGCCCTTCATCCGTTCCGGGCTGAACAGCCAGTGCAGGACCCGCTTGTAGTTCGCATCCGTGGACTGCTTCGAATCGCACGTCGTGGCAGGCCAACCCGCGATCTCGGCATGCACCGTCTCCATCGCGAGGTTCGCGCCCTTGACGAGGCGGACCTTGATCCCGACCCCGCCGTTCTCGACGCGACGGGAAGCGAATTCGCTCAGCCGCTGCACGGCACCGAGCGCATCGGGCTGGTAGGCCTGGATGACGATTCCGGCCTCGAGATCCTTGAACTCCGGTTCGGAGAGCAGGCGCGTGAATACCGCGATCGTCAGTTCGAGGTCCTGGTACTCCTCCATATCGAGGTTGACGAACTTCGCACCGGTCGGGGCTTTCGCGGCCTGCTGGTAGAGCGGACGGAGGCGGTCGACGACGTAGTCGACGGTCTCGTCGAAGGCCCACATCGAGATCTGCGAGGCCACGGAGGAGACCTTCACCGACACATAGTCGACATCGTCGCGGGCGAGCAGCCGGTGGGTCTGCTCCAGGTGGTTGTCGGCTTCGCCGTCACCGAGCACGGCCTCGCCGAGGAGGTTGATGTTGAGCCGGTGACCGTCGGCGGTGAGCGCGGCGACGGTCTTGCCGAACTGCTTGTCCCGGGCGTCGACGACCATATGCCCGACCATCTGTCGCAGACGGGTGCGGGCAGCGGGCACGACGACCTGCGGGGCGATCTTGCCCAGTGCGGCACCGGCCTTGATCTGTGCGCGGTCGAGGTACGACATCGTCTCGGGCGTCAACTTGCCGACCTCGGCCAGCGCGTCGGCGGCGGCGTGGACATCGTCAGTGCGCACGACCCGATCGACGAACCCGACAGTGAAGTCGAGGCCGTTGTCGTCGGAGAGGACGGCGGAGAGGCGTTCGGCCGCGGGGTTCTTCGCCGTGGTCATCGACGTCGACACTCGCAGCCACCGGCGGACGGTGTCGATCGACTGGGCGGTGAGCGTGGCGAGGTCGGTTTCGGTGTGCAGCAACTGTGCTCCTTCGATGCTCGGATTCTGTGCTCTCACGTATCGGCGCTGACCGTGGAGCCGGGGTGTGAGATCAGTATGCGCCGCCGAAATCCGGGGGTGAAGAGATGGAGTCGACCCTGGAGAATGTTTGAGTCAGAAGTCCTAAGATAGAGGGATGTATTCCGCTGAGTTCCGTCGGGACGCGGTGTCGCTGCTGACGACGTCGACCCTCGCCGAGGCGGCCGCGCGCACGGGTGCATCACCGTCGACCCTGCGTCGTTGGGCGAACCGATCCGACCTTGAGGATCGCCCCCGCAGCGGTCGCCCGCCGATCCAGGAGACTGCCGATCGGGTCGTCGAGGCTCTCGTCGCGACCGCGGGGGCCCGGATCTCCGGGCGAGACTATTCGACCCGTGCTCTGTCCGAGGCGACGGGGCTGAGTCAGAGCATCGTCTCTCGGTCGGTGAGGGCGCTGACGATCCCCGTCACCGAGGTGGCCGGCGGTTCCGAACTCGTCCTCGCTGCCAGCGGGTTTCCCCTCGTCATCGTCGGTGTTCGCAGAATCGATGCAGGTGGGGCAGGTAGCCGTGACGAGTCCGCGACGATCGTGCCGCCTCGGCGGGTCCAACGACGCATCGCCGGAATCACTGCGGCCCTGCGGATTGCGGGAGTCGGGCGCTGGGCACAGCGCTTCGACAGCGAGCATCGGCAGGTGCCCACCGCCGAACTGCTCGCCCTCCTCGACGGTGACGGAGACTTCCTCGTCTTCGACCCCCTCGCTGAGGTTCCTGACAACCTCGCCGACGGGGCTGGAGCCCGGGTGACGGTGTGCGCGGATTTCGACGATTTCGTCAGCGCACTCAAGAGCCGCCTCGGCGAGTGTCAGGACATTCCCGGGTCCCTGCTCGATCTGCTGGCCGACCGCGTCCGGCACGGACTCGAAGGAGTGCAGTGGCGGGAATCGGTACCCTACGAGCCCCAGAGAAGTTCTATTATTTCTGACTCAATGGAGATCTCGTCATGGCTGCCGAAGGAGACGCGATCGATCACCGAACACCTGGCGATCGCACTGCGTGAGGAGATCATCGACTCCGGATACGAACCCGGCGATCGGATCAATCCGCGCCTGCTGTCGCGTCGCATGCAGGTGCCCAGGGCCTCGGTCGACGCGGCGCTGCGACGGATGGTCGATGACAAACTCCTCGACGGCTCTCGCGGCGGTGCACGGATCCCCTTGATCACGACCGTCGACGTGCTCGACCTCTATGCCGCGCGCATGGCCATCGGGGAGGTCGTGCTCCGATCCTTGGCCCTGCGTCCGCAGCGCTACCTCGTGCCCGTGCAGCTGGCCCTGCGGCAGGTCGAGGCCTCGGCGCCGACACGGAGCGGAATCGACGTCGAGGACGCCGACCTCCATTTCCAGCAGGAGCTGGCCCGAGCATCGGGGCTGCGGGAATCGGCGCGTGCCTTCGAGGCCCTGACTCTGCGGCTGCGTCTGTTCATCTCCATCCTGCAGCTCGACTATTCTCCGGCCAGCGACCGCATCGTCAGCGACGACCGTGCGATGTTCAGCGCGCTGAGCCGGGCAGACGCGAAGACGGCGATCGAGGTCTGGCGCGGCAAGGTCGACAATGCGGTGAGGCATATGGCCGGTCTGCTCGGCAGGCGGCGCTTCGACCAGGAACTGTGGACCCAACTGACCCGCAGCCTCGGATGAGCACGCAAGCCGGGAGCCGCCTCGGCGGAGGTCGTGGTCTATATTTGTGCCGTGGAGACTTTGGTTGTGGGCGTGGCCGGCGGAACCGGCAGTGGGAAGACGACGCTGACTCAGGCGCTGTTGGACAAGTGCGAGGGACCGCCGTCGGTGCTCTTCCACGACAACTACTACAAACGGCGCGACGAACTCACCTATGCGGAGCGCGAGAAGGTCAACTACGACGATCTCGACGCCTTCGACAACGACCTCTTCGTCGACCACCTCACTGCGCTGCGGAACTCGCAGGCGGTCGACAGCCCGGTCTACGACTTCTCGATCCACAACCGCAGCGATGAGACGACGCGAGTCGAGCCCGCACCCGTCATCATCGTCGAAGGCATCCTCATCTTCGCCGAACCGCGCATCTGCCAACTGCTCGACATCAAGCTCTTCGTCGACACCGACGCCGATGTGCGCCTGCTGCGCCGGATCAAACGCGATGTCGTCGACCGTGGGCGGACCCTGCAGTCGGTGGAGGACCAGTACCTGGGCACGGTCAAGCCGATGCACGAACTCTACGTCGAGCCGTCGAAGCGCAATGCCGACCTCATCATCCCCGACGGCGGCCACAACATCGTCGCCATGGACATGATCCTCAACCGCATCCAGCGCGGAGTCGGCTGAGCCCGAAACGGAGTCGGCTGAGCTGGGAACAGTTCCTGACCTGCGCGAACGGTCTTCTTCCGGGACGGCTGCGAAGTCGTGTCAGTGCCGCTGGATACTGTCTTCATATGGACGTCGACCCCGCACGGGAACCAGCGCCGGTTCCGGATCCGCTGACCGAGATCACTCGGATCGGTCACTTCCTGCGCGCACTCGACCCGGGCGACACCGAGGCCGAGACGCTGGAGCGGATCACAGCGCTCGAAGAACTCAAGTCTGCTGTCGTCGCCGCACAGGCGAAAGAGGCAGCGGCTTTCGACACGATGCGCACCGAGCGGGACCGACTCAACCGGGTGCCCGCGATCGACTGCGGAAAACGCGCCGGTGACGAGGTCGGGCTGGCGAAGAAGGTCTCGCCCGGATCGGGCCGGAAGTTCCTCAGCACTGCCCGCTCGATCGTCACGGGCATGCCCAATACCTTCAAAGCCCTGGCCGACGGGGAGATCTCCGAGGACAAGGCGCGCATCATGGTCGATGAGACCGCGGTCCTCGTCGCTGCCGATCGGCGCACGGTCGATATGCGGATGAAGCGGAGTCTGGGGCCGTCCGGGCTGCGGAGCCTGCGCGCCGAAGTGCGTGCGCTCACTGCGGAGATGGACGCCGAGGTGGCCGCGAAGAGGGCAGCGAAAGCGAAGTCCAATCGTCGGGTGAACATGACCGTGATCGATGACGGGATGGCCAGGATCTCCGCGATCCTGCCGCTGACGCAAGCCGTCGCCGCCTATGAGAGCCTCCGAACCGGCGCTGAGACCATCACTGCTGCCGGTGATGCCGGCGGACGGAACCGCCAGCAGGTCATCGCCGATACGTTCGTCGAACGGCTGAGCGGGCAGGCGAGTGCAATGGCTGTGCCTGCGGAGATCCATCTGCTCGTCGACACCGAATCTCTGCTCTCCGACGGACTCGTTCCGGCCTGGCTCCCAGGGTACGGTCCGCTGCCGGCGAAGACGGCCCGAGAGTTCATCGCCGCGAACGACGCGCAGATGTTCATCAGCCGGATCTTCACCCATCCCGAGGATGGGCAGCTGGTGGGAATGGATGCGAAGAGCCGGGAGTTCACCGGCCGACTTCGGCAGATGATCACCTTCCGTGACGATGTCTGCCGGACCCCGTGGTGCGACGCCCCGATCCGGCACGCCGACCACGCTCAGCCTGTCGCCGCTGGCGGACAAACCACCTGGGAGAACGGCTCCGGGCTGTGTGCGTCCTGCAACTACGCGAAGGAACATCCCGGATGGACGCACGAGGCCACAGCGAACGGGCTGCGTGTCACCACGCCGAGTGGGCGTTCCTATGAGGTGGCCACGCCAGCGGTGGTCCGTCGCATACGGTTCCCGCGCCCCGCATCAGTGTCGGAACCGGGCGGTTCACCGCCGGGATCGGACTGGCAGCAGCTCTTTTCCCGAATCCTTGAACCGGATAGGGAGGAAGCCAGGAGAGCGGCGAGGGAAGACAGCAGGGCAACGGCCGCGGCCGAAGAGGTCGGCACAGACGAGCCGCAAGCGGCGGCTCAGCCGGAAGAGCTGCCACCCCGGTACTGCACTCGTGCCGAGAAGATCGCCGACTGGCGCAGACGCAATGCGCACCGGCGCCCGTCCGCGAAGGACTGCGGAGGCAGCATGGTCGAGCGTCAGTTGGTGCAGGTGGTTTTCGGGCCCGACTGAGCTGCGTGTCGGATCTGGAACATGGCGGCAACACCTGTCACAGAGATACTGCAGAGAATCGTAGTTATGGACAGGGCGGGAACGAACGGAAACACACCACTGACCCCTGCGCGGGGGCGCAGTCTCAACCTTGTGGCGCGTGTGCTCCCATCAGGGGCGGTGGCCTGTTGGGTGATCACGATCTTCGTGCCGGTCCTCGACAGCGGAGGACCCGGCTCGATGCGGATCCGTGTGACGTCTCTCGGGTTCTCGCCGATCGACATGAATGACCTCGATGAGGTCTACCTCGTGCTCTGGGTCGTCGTTCTCACCGGTGCGTTCACTGCCTGGCTGCTGTCCGCGTCGAAGTGGTGGTCGATCGCGGCCATCGTTCTGGGCTCAGTGCTGGGACTGCGACTCCTGCAGATGGTCGCCGATCCGCCGATCATGATGTGGGACGGGCAGACGGCCGACGGTATGCCCACCGGCGGCATGGAAGTCGCCTATCCTGCGGCAGGCTTCGGCCTGTGGGTGCTGGGAAGCCTTCTGTTCTTCGCCGCCGGCATCTGTGGTCTGGTTGCAGCCGCCCAACACGACCATTGCCGTCGTGAACGGATCAAACGCTGCATGGCGAAGCGCCATGGTCCCGCCGCGTGAAACTCGGCCCCGGCTGGTGAGAGTCCGACGGAATTCTGACGGCCGACTGCTTCTGCGATTCGCCCAAGCACTGTCGTGGTCTGCGCTCTGCCTGTGGATTCTCATGCTGTGGGTTCCGGTGGCCGCCAGCCCTGAGGACATCTCCGAAGCGCCGCACCCGCCGCGGATCATCGTCACTGCTCTCGGCGGACCGCCGTTCGACCTCGAGGAGGCTCGTGTGTCGATGGTCCTGGTCGCCGTCGGCGTTGTCGTATGCGCGGTTGCTTCATTCCTGATCAGCGGCCGGTCTCGGCCCGATTCGCACTCGTGGCCGGACGTCGTCGGGCGCCTGTGGTCGGTGGGAACTCTCATTCTCGGCGCCTGCGCCTTCCTCGTGTTGGCCGCCTCGTTGGCGAATCTGCCGACGATCATGTGGGACGCCGTCGATGATCGGGGGCGGCCGGTTTTCGGAATGGTCGTCGCTCAATCGGCGGTCGGTGCAGGGCTGTGGGTTATCGGGGGTCTCTGTCTTCTGGCCGCAGGAGTCTGCGGCCTCCTCGGCAGTCATCGTCGAAGCCGGGTCCGCAGCGATACCGCACACGTTCCCGATGCAGCATCCCCCAGTCGCACGGGGCCCAGGGTCACCGCGTGGCCGCGCGGGAACCGAACCCATCTCCTCGCACAGCGGCTGCCGTGGGCCGCCGTCGCCGCCTGGGTGCTGATGATCTGGATCCCGATCTTCGACAGCGGCGATCACGGCGACGAACGCTTCATCGTCACGTCCCTCGGAAGCCTCGAGTTCCTGCCGACACTGCTGCTGGCATGGGCGGTCGTGCTCATCTGTGCCGCAACCGCCAGAGCGTTCAGCCCCTTCTCTCACTGGTCCTTCGTCGCTGGTCTCAGCGGCGTCGGGCTCCTGATCATCGAGATCGTCCTCCTCTGGATGCTCGGCGGCTGCGCACTCATCGCAGCAGGAGTATGTGGGTTCATCAGCGACCGCCGCCGGATCGAACGCACCACTCAGCAGAGGACACCGGGGGAGGCTGCAGAGAGGTCACGCCGACTGCGGCGCCTGGCACGGTTCCTTCCGCTCATCACGCTGACCGCCTGGGTCATCACCCTCTTCATACCCGTCATCGACAGCTTCAACGACAGCGGCCCGCGCATCATCATGACCTCGCTGGGGGACTGGACACTCGACTCCACTACTCCTCCCGACACGTTCGACCTCGTCCTCTGGGCGCTGATCATCACCATCGCCGTGCTCGGTCTCTTCTTCCCCTCGGCTCGGTGGTGGGCCGCGGCGGCCATGCTCATCGGAGCCCTCATCGTCGTCCTCCTCATCGGACTCGTCCTCGAGCCGCCGCTGTTGATGTGGGACGGTCAGCTGCCAGACGGCACTCCGACGGGCGGAATGGAGATCGGCTGCCCCTCCGTCGGATATGGGCTGTGGGTCGTCGGAGCCGCCGCACTCATCTCAGCTGGAATCTGCGGGCTCCTCGCGCAGACCAAACGCCCCCGGCCAGCAGTCCAGGGACCACCGGTCGAGGACGTTTGAGCACGGAACCGTTCCGGCATCACTTCACGGGTTCGAAGACTCCTGCGAAATAGTCGCCGATCTCGGCATGTGCGTCCAACGGGAAGATGCCGGAGACGTACTGGTCGGGGCGGACCACGACCACGGCGCCGTCGCGGCTGATCTCACGGGCCTCGAAGATGTCCTCGTCGGGCAGGGTCGCGTAGATCTTATCCACGTATTCGAGGTCGTAGGCGCCCACGTGCGGGCGGAAGACCTTCGGCACATCGGGAAACGCGAACTCCTTGTGTTCTTGCTGGTAGATGACGCTGAGCTCGACGAGGGCATCGGGATCCTCGCCCTCCCGGCGGAAGGCGACCAGGGGAGAGGCCGGATCCGATTCGAGCCATTCCGCCAGCGCCGCCACGCTCGACTCACCGGCGGAGCCGCCAGCAGAGCCGTCGACGACCGGGGCGGCCCGATCGGCGAAGACATAGACTCTCCAGCGACCATCAGCACGCGCTTCGTGACCGAGGTGGATGAAGTTCGCATCGCAGCTGCGCTTGACCCGAGCCGACTTGAACCGCTTGCCGATCGGGAAGCCGACCGCGAGCTCCTGATGCGTCGTCGGCGTCGTGATCATCGACTCCGTGTACTCGGTCATGAACCCGGCTGGGAACTCCGCGGTCTTGACGTAGAAGTCCTCGAGGTAGGTCTTGTCCGGCAGCTCCTCCTGCGGAGTTGCCATGAGTGTCGACCATTCCTTGTCGAACTCGATGAGATTCTTCGCGGCCACCTGCCGTTCGGCCGAGTAGGTGCGCAGCAGTTCCGTCGACGACCGGCCCGAGATGACCTGCCCGAGCTTCCACGCGATGTTGAAGCCGTCCTGCATCGACACGTTCATTCCCTGACCGGCTTTCGCCGAGTGAGTGTGGCAGGCATCGCCGGTGATGAACACGCGCGGACACTGAGAACCGGGCGCGGTCTCGTCGGTGTCGTCGAAGGCATCGGTGAGCCGGTGCCCGACCTCGTAGACCGAATGCCAGGCCACGTTCTTCACGTCGATGCTGTAGGGCGAGATGATCGCATTCGCCCGGCGGATGATCTCGTCGATGCTCGTCGACCGCACCTGGCGCGCATCATCCTCGGGCACCTCGCCGAGATCGACGTACATCCGGAACAGATGCCCGCCCTCGCGGGGGATGTGGAGGATGTTTCCGTGCTTCGACGAGATCGCGCACTTGGTGCGGATATCGGGGAAATCGGAATTCGCGAGCACATCCATCACGCCCCAGGCGTGATTGGCCTGGTCACCGGACATCGTCCGTCCGATCGACGACCGGACCTTCGACCGGGCACCGTCGCAGCCGACAACGTAGCCGGCGCGGATGGTGCGTTCCTCTCCGGTGCGCTCGCCTGCGGTGTAACGGACGGTGACCGATACCGGATGATCCTTCGCCGAGGCGGTCGCGGCGTCCTGGTCGACCGTGAGGTCGACGAATTCGATCCCGTAGTCGGGCGTGATCTTGCCGGGGGACTGGGCGGCGAACTGGGCGAAGTAGTCGAGCACGCGTGCCTGGTTGACGATGAGGTGCGGGAACTCGCTGATCCCGTGCTCGTCATCCTTGGGCCGACCGGTGCGGATGATGTTCTCGGGGTTCTCCGGATCCGGATTCCAGAACGCCATCTCAGTGATGTGATAGCCCTCGCGCATGATCTCCTCGGCGAAGCCGAACGCCTGGAAGGTCTCGACAGAACGGGCCTGGATGCCGTCGGCCTGACCGATGACCAGCCGGGAATCGCGCTTCTCGATCATCCGCGTGTTCACGTGCGGGTACTGCGACAGCTGGGCCGCCGCGATCATTCCCGCAGGACCGCTGCCGACGATGAGGACATCGACCTCATCGGGCAGCTCCTCGCTGCGCTCGATTCCGTACCCAGCGGCCTCTTCGATCCGCGGGTCCGCGGACACGTAGCCGTTCTGATGGAAATGCATGTCAACCTCCGGTTCGTGACACGTCGTCGTGATACTGGAATGCTATCAGTTCATATACGATCTGGTGTCGGCGGGGTGGTGCCGGTCACCGTCATCGCAGGTCACCTGCGGCGCCCCGATCCCGATGATCGGGCTCACCGCCTGCTCGTCCTCGTGGTCGGGCCCAGCGGAATTCCGGTGCGATCGCGCAGCAGCAGGGTTGCGGCGAGGGCGAGCACGGCGACAACGCCCAGGTACACCGCCACCGAGGCGGTCGTTCCCGTCGATGACACGAGCCCCTTCGCGATCGTCGGGGCGAAGGCGGTGCCGAGGATCGACCCGATCGCAGAGGAGACCGAGACCCCGGAAAAGCGGAAGCTGGCGGGGAACGGCTCGGCGTACATCGCCGGCTGCTGACTGTAGGCGAAGCCCGAGCCGACGGTGAGGACGACGAGTCCGAGCAGAAGCATGCCCACCGAACCGGTGTTGACCAGCGGGAACAGAGAGAAGAGGCCCGCGAGCAGGAGGATCCAGCCGAGGATGTAGGTGTTCCGGCGTCCGATCCTGTCCGAGACGGCCCCGCGATGATCGTGAACACCAGCCAGGACACCGCCGAGGCGGCCACGGCCCAGAGCACGGGACCGCGCTCGAGGCCGATGGGGCCGGTCGGTCCATGGCGTAGTTCTGGATGTATCCGCCGGTGGTCATGTATCCGGCGGCGTTGCTGCCCATGAAGACGAGCACGATGGAGAGGAAGAACGGCACCCGCCAGCCCCATTCTCCGCCGGCTGAGATGCCTTGGATGATGCGCAGGGCGATGAGCAGGATCGGGGCGAGCACGCCCGCCGATTCGAAGGTCGGCAGGAAGCCGATGAGCGCAGTTGCGGCGACCATGGCGATGAGCGTCGATCCGAGCGGGCCGAAGAAGAGCTGGTTGAAGATCAGCCCCGAGGCCGCCGCGCAGAGGAAGCAGTCGTACCACTCGATGCTCGTGCCGACGATCGTCGCGAACGCCACCCGGGTCTGAGTGTGCTACTGGGCTGCCATGACTCCTGTGTCCTGTCGTGCGTCTGCAGTGCCTCCCGGCTGCATTCTCTGCGGCCCGGAGTGCTTGTTCTCCGGAACCATATCATATACGATCTGTGATGAAGCCAATCGAAATGAGGTGTGAGATCGATGTCGACTCCAGCAGGTGTTCCCGCCCGTCCGGGCAAGATCATTGCCGTTCATGTGGCCTATGAGTCCCGTGCGGCGCAACGAGGAAAACGCCCCGCCCAGCCGTCATACTTCCTCAAGGCGGCCAGCTCCGTCGCCGCCTCCGGCCAGTCCATCGAGCGCCCGGCAGGCACCTCGCTGCTCGCCTTCGAAGGTGAGATCGCCGTCGTCATCGGCACGTCCGCCCGCAATGTCACCGAGGCCGACGCCTGGGCGTATGTGGCCGGCGTGACCGCGTCGAACGACTTCGGCCTCTACGACATGAAGGCACCCGACAAGGGATCGAACGTGCGGTCGAAGAGCCGCGACGGCTACACCCCGCTGGGTCCCGAACTCATTCCCGCCGCCGAGGCGGCCCCCGACTCCCTGCACCTGCGCACCTGGGTCAACGGCGAGGTCGTCCAGGACGACGGCACGCGAGCCGACCAGCTCATCTTCACCCTCCCGCGCATCGTCGCGGACCTCAGCCAGCACCTCACTCTCGAGCCCGGTGACATCATCCTCACCGGCACCCCGGCCGGATCCTCGGTCGTCGCCCCCGGCGACACGGTCGAGGTGGAGGTCACGGCCGCCTCCGCGAACGGGGAGGAGCTGAGCTCCGGACGGTTGACCACCACGGTCGTCGACGGACCCGGCGACTTCGACGAGAGCCTCGGCAGCCTCCCCGCGGTGAACGAAGCACTCACCGTCGACGCCTGGGGCTCGCGTGTTGCCGCCGGACTTGCCCCGGAGGGCGACGCCGATGGCACGGCCGCGACGGCACTCGACGCCGACCTCGTCGCCAAACTCACCGAAGCTCCGACTGCGGGCCTGTCGGCTCAGCTGCGGTCGCGCGGACTCAACAATGTCGTCATCGAAGGCGTGGCCCCGCTGAAGCCGGGCGCGAAGATCGTCGGCACCGCGAAGACCCTGCGCTTCGTACCCAACCGCGAAGACCTGTTCAAGTCCCACGGCGGCGGTTTCAACGCCCAGAAGCAGGCGTTCGACTCGATCCGCCCCGGCGAGGTCGTTGTCATCGAAGCCCGCGGCGAATCCGGTTCGGGCACCCTCGGCGACATCCTCGCCCTGCGTGCGAAATCTCTCGGCGCCGCCGGCGTCGTCACCGACGGGGGAGTCCGCGACTCCGCCGAGGTGGCCGAGATCCTGCCCGTGTTCTCCACTGCGAAGCACCCTGCCGTGCTCGGTCGCAAGCACGTGCCGTGGGAAGCGGACGTGGCCGTGGCCTGCGGAAACGCCACCGTCCTGCCCGGCGATGTCATCGTCGCCGACGACGATGGAGCCATCGTCGTCCCCCGTGGCCTCGTCGAAGAAGTCGTCGACGCGGCACTGGCCAAGGAGGTCGAGGACGGTTGGGTGGCCGAACAGGTCGCCGCCGGCAACCCGATCGAAGAGCTCTTCCCGCCCAAGGGCGAATGGAAGGCGAAATTCGACGAATGGAAGGCCTCACGGTGAAGACCGAACAGGCAGCGACCGCGGCCCCGTCCCTGAGCAAGGCCGAGACCGCCTACCGGTGGATCCGCGAGCGCGTCGCCGACCAGACCTACCAGCCCGGGCACAAACTTGTGCTCGCGCAGATCGCCCTCGAACTCGACACCTCCGTGGTGCCGGTGCGCGAGGCCATCCGCCGGTTGGAGGCCGACGGGCTCGTGACCTTCGAGCGCAACGTCGGGGCCCGCGTGGCCATGGTCGACCAGGGCTCCTACACCCAGTCGATGGAAGCGGTCGCGATTCTCGAGGCCGCGGCCGTCGCCCAAGCGCTGGGCCACCTCAGTGCCGATGATCTCGATGCCGCGGAGCAGATCAACGATCGGATGCGGGCGCTGCTCGACGAATTCGAACCGGCCGAGTTCACCCGACTCAACCACGAATTCCACGAGACGCTCTACCGGCGCTGCCCGAACCAGCGGCTGTGCACCCTCGTCGAACTCGAATGGGACCGACTCAACCACCTGCGGGATTCGACGTTCTCCTTCGTCCCCGAACGGGCGCTCGAGTCGGTGGAGGAACACTCCCGCATCGTCGCCCTCATCCGGGCCCGCGCCTCGGCGCAGGAGGTCGAACGGGCCATGCGCGAGCACCGCTCGGCCACGCTGCACAGCTTCCAGAACTCCCAGACGACCACAACCCCGACCACGGATCTGCAGACAGATTCACGAAAGGACGACTCATGACACAGTCCACCACCCCGCCGGCCGCAATGCCGGAGAAGATCCGCCACTACATCGGCGGCGAGTTCGTCGACTCCATCGACGGAGACGAATTCGACGTCCTCAACCCGGTGACGAACGAGCCCTACATCACGGCCGCCTCGGGAAAGAAGGCCGATATCGAAGCCGCCGTCGCCGCGGCGAAGACAGCCTTCGACGAGGGCCCGTGGCCGACGATGCTCCCGCGCGAGCGCGCCCGGATCCTGGGCAAGATCGCCGATATCGTCGAATCCCGCAAGGACGAACTCGCCGCCATGGAGTCCTTCGACTCCGGACTGCCGATCACCCAGGCCAAGGGCCAGGCGGCGCGGGCGGCAGAGAACTTCCGCTTCTTCGCCGACCTCATCGTCGCTCAGGTCGATGACGCCTTCAAGGTCCCCGGCCGCCAGGCGAACTACGTCAACCGCAAGCCGATCGGCGTGGCCGGGCTCATCACTCCGTGGAACACGCCGTTCATGCTCGAGTCCTGGAAGCTCGGACCGGCGATCGCGACCGGCAACACCGTCGTGCTCAAACCCGCCGAGTTCACTCCGCTCTCGGCCTCCCTCTGGCCGGGCATCTTCGAAGAGGCAGGACTACCCACGGGTGTGTTCAACATGGTCAACGGCTTCGGTGAGGAAGGTTTCGCCGGCGATTCGCTCGTCAAGCACCCCGACGTTCCGCTCATCTCCTTCACCGGCGAATCGAGCACCGGCCAGACGATCTTCGCCAATGCCGCCCCCTGGCTCAAGGGCCTGTCGATGGAGCTCGGCGGCAAGTCCCCGGCCGTCGTCTTCGCCGACGCGGACATCGAGGCCGCCGTCAACGCCACGATCTTCGGCGTCTTCTCCCTCAACGGGGAACGCTGCACCGCCGGTTCGCGCATCCTCGTCGAGGAATCGATCTACGACGAGTTCGTCGAACGCTACGCCGCCCAGGCGGGGCGCGTGAAGGTCGGCCTGCCCTCGGACCCCGACACCGAGGTGGCTGCGCTCGTCCACCCCGAGCACTACGAGAAGGTCATGTCCTACGTCGAGATCGGCAAGACCGAGGCCCGCCTCGTCGCCGGCGGCGGCCGCCCCGAGGGCTTCGAAACCGGAAACTTCGTCCAGCCGACCGTGTTCGCCGATGTGAAGCCCGACGCGCGGATCTTCCAGGAGGAGATCTTCGGACCCGTCGTCGCCATCACCCCGTTCTCCTCCGACGAGGAGGCCCTGGAGTTGGCGAACAACACGAAGTATGGTCTGGCCGCCTATATCTGGACCTCGGATCTCAAGCGCGCCCACAACTTCTCCCAGGCCGTCGAATCGGGAATGGTGTGGCTGAACTCGAACAACGTCCGCGACCTGCGCACCCCCTTCGGCGGTGTCAAGGCCTCGGGACTCGGCCACGAGGGCGGCTACCGGTCGATCGACTTCTACACGGAACAGCAGTCCGTGCACATCAACCTCGGCGAGGTCCACAACCCCGTCTTCGGAAAGCAGTGAAGCAGCCATGACCAAACGCACTGATATGACTCGGACCTCTGCCGGCTATTTCGTCAGCCAGGAGACGAGCATCGCCGCCGACAACCCCATCGCCACGCCGCAGGCGAGCCCGCCCGACATCCTCCGCTGCGCCTATATGGAACTTGTCGTCACCGATCTGGCCGCGTCGCGGGAGTTCTACGTCGACGTGCTCGGACTCTATGTCACCGAAGAGGACGAGAACACGCTCTACCTGCGCTCGACGGAGGAGTTCATCCACCACAACCTGGTCCTGCGCAAGGGCGAGGTTGCTGCCGTGGCTGCGTTCTCCTACCGGGTGCGCAGCCCGGAAGAGCTCGACAAGGCCGTGGCCTTCTACACCGAACTCGGCTGCGATGTCCGCCGCAGCGCCGACGGCTTCGTCAAGGGTGTGGGCGACTCCGTGCGGGTGGTCGACCCGCTCGGCTTCCCGTACGAGTTCTTCTACCAATCCGATCATGTCGAACGCATGTCGTGGCGCTACGACCTGCACATCCCCGGCGAACTCGTCCGCCTCGACCACTTCAATCAGGTCACCCCGGATGTGCCGCGGGCGGTGAAGTACATGCAGGATCTCGGGTTCCGTGTCACCGAGGACATCCAGGATGAAGAGGGCACGGTCTACGCCGCGTGGATGCGCCGCAAGGCCACCGTCCATGACACGGCGATGACCGGCGGAGACGGACCGCGCATGCACCATGTCTGCTTCGCCACGCATGAGAAGCACAACATCCTCTCCATCTGCGACAAACTCGGTGCCCTCCGCCGGTCCGACTCGATCGAACGCGGGCCCGGCCGCCACGGCGTCTCGAATGCGTTCTACCTCTACCTGCGCGACCCCGACGGACACCGCGTCGAGGTCTACACGCAGGACTACTACACCGGCGACCCGGACAATCCGGTCATCACCTGGAACGTCCACGACAATCAGCGCCGCGACTGGTGGGGCAACCCTGTTGTGCCGTCCTGGTACACGGATGCCTCGCTCGTCCTCGATCTCGACGGCAACCCGCAGCCCGTACACGCCCGCACGGACGATTCGGAGATGGCCGTGACGATCGGTGCCGACGGGTTCTCCTACACCCGCGCGGATGAGAACGAGGGCAAGCTGGGCAACCAGCTCTGAAAGGAACCCACATGCTCGATGAGGCAACGATCGCGGCCATCGCCGACGATCTCGCGGCTGCGGAGCGGACAGGAAAGAAGATCGGTCTGCTCACCGCGAAGTACCCGGATATGACGGTCGAAGACTCCTATGCGGTGCAGAACGAATGGCGCCGTCGCGGGGAGGCTGCCGGCCGTCGGCTCTATGGTCATAAGATCGGACTGACCTCGAAGCCGATGCAACAGGCCACCGGCATCACCGAACCCGATTACGGAGCGATCTTCGCCGACCAGGTCTATGACACCGGTTCCGTGATCGATCATTCCCAGTACTCCGGGGTGCGCATCGAGGTCGAACTCGCCTTCGTGCTGCGTGATGAGCTCCGCGGACCCGATGCCAGTCTCTTCGACGTCCTCCGCGCCACTGAGTACGTCGTCCCCGCACTCGAGGTCCTGTCCTCGCGCATCGAGATGGAGGGTCGCACGATCGTCGACACCATCTCCGACAATGCGGCGCTGGCGGCGATGGTCCTCGGTGGTCAGCCGGTCGCGGTCGATGCCGTCGACCTGCGTCGGGTGAACGCTCTGCTCTATCGCAATGAGACGATCGAGGACTCCGGAGTCGCCGCCGCCGTCCTCGACCATCCCGCGCGCGGAATCGTGTGGCTGGCGAACAAACTCGCCGAACACGGAGACGTGCTGCGGGCAGGAGAGACCGTGCTCGCCGGATCGTTCACCCGCCCCATGTGGGTCCATCCCGGCGACACCGTCCACGCCGACTACGGAGAGCTGGGAGTCATCACATGCCGTTTCGAGTAGAGCTTCCGCAGACCTTCACCGACCGTGTGGCCGGACTCGGCGGCGGCGAGTACCTGGCCGGAATGTGGGTGTGCTCGGGTTCGCCCGTGGCTGCCGAGATCGCCGCGGCCTCGGGAATGCAGTGGGTGCTCATCGACGCCGAGCATTCCCCGATCGGACTCGAGACCACGACGAGTCTGCTGCGCGCGATGAACGGCTACCCGGCCACCCCCGTCGTCCGGGTGCCGGTGAATGATCGGGTGCTCATCAAGCAGTACCTCGACCTCGGAGCGCAGAACCTGCTCGTGCCGATGGTCGATACGAAATCCGACGCCGAGGCGGCCGTGGCGGCCGTCCATTATCCGCCGAGAGGTGTGCGCGGGGTCGGTTCGGCCCTGGCCAGGGCCTCCCGGTGGAACGCCGTGGACGGATACCTGGGGCGCGCGGAGGAATTCGTATCCCTGACGGTGCAGATCGAATCGGCGACCGCGGTCGACAATGCCGCCGAGATCGCCGCGGTCGACGGAATCGACCAGGTCTTCGTCGGTCCCTCGGACCTGGCCGCGTCGATGGGGCTGCTCGGCCAGCAGACCCACCCGGACGTCACCGACGCGGTGGCCAGGACCTTCGAGGCAGTGAAGGCTGCCGGCAAACCTGTCGGTGTCAACGCCTTCGATCCCGAGCAGGCTCGGAAGTACCTGGACGCCGGAGCGTCCTTCGTTCTCGTCGGTGCCGATGTCGGCCTGATGATGAACGGCGCCCGCGCCTGGGCCGACACTTGGGTGCAGGACTGAGCTGAGACCACCCCCGGCCGCTGATTCGCGGTCGGGGGTGACGTGCATTCACAGCCTCTCAGTCTTTCCTGCTGCGGTTGCCGCAGATCAGCAGGATCGTTGAGCCGAGTCCGACGAAGACGATGCCCAGGCCGATGAGCATGCCGGTGCCAGTCGCGCCGGTGCGGGGCAGTTCGCCCGTCGGTGCCGGAGCTGCGGGAGTCTCGGCGACCGGTTCGACCGGTGGCGTTTCGGGCTTCTCCGGGGCTTCGGGTGTCTCTGGCTGTTCCGGAGGAGCCGGGGGAGTGCTCGGCTGCTCCGGTTGTTCCGGGGGAGTCGGTGGCGTGCTCGGTTCCTCTGGCGGTGCCGGGGGAGTGCTCGGTTTCTCCTCGGGTGGGCGGTGCACGGTTTCAACCGGAACACCCCAGTCGCTCGTCCATGCGGCGTTGACGTCGCTGCCCTCGATCGTGGTCACATAGGTGACCCAGCCGACCGGCATGTCGATGGGCTCCGTGGTGATCTCGACGTGGCCGTTCTCGTCGGCGTTGACGGTGAAGTCCTGCACGGACAGCTCCGTACCGTCGGTCTCCTTCGACTGCACGGGTTCGTCCTCGACGTGATACGCGGTGACGGTGAGCACGGCTTCGGAACCGGGCCGCAGACCGGTCACAGCCACCTCGTCGTGGGTTGATGTTCCGTCCAGCACCGCCTCGGTGTCGGCGGTCGGAGTCCACGGGACGAACCCGGTCTCACGGGGTTGACCGTGGATTCCCTTCCATTCCTTCGTCGCTTTGTCCCCGGCGATCGTTTCGGTGAAGTACAGCCAGCCGCGGAAGTCCTCGGGCACGGTGACCTCGCCGGACGTATGGGTGCCGTTGCCGATATCCTTCGAGGTCACGGATCCGATCTCGCGGGCATCATCGTTCTTCACACCCTGTTTCGGTGACGTCGCGGTCTGCCACAGGGTGTGCTCGACCGTGACCGTGTGGTCGCCGATGAGACCGGAGACCGTGAACTCGTCGGTGACGGACCCGCCGGGTGTCGGGGTCTGGTCGGAGATCTCGGTGGTCACCTTCGGCTGGGACGTCATTTCCAACGACGCCTTGTCCGTGACGGAATCGGGAGTGTCCGGGGTGATGACTCGCTGCACGCGTGTACCGGAACTCGGTTCGAAGACACGCACGGTCTGCGGGGCGACCTTCGCCGAAGCAGTCACGGACACGGTTCCGGGCGCGCTCGCCTTGAGCGTCTGAGTCACGGGTTCTGCTCCGGTGGTCACGGTTTTCGGGGCCTTCTCAGCGCCGGCAATCTTGAGGGTGACGGGGACATCGGGAACCTGGGCCCCGGAGGCGCTGAGGAGGGAGACCTTCAGCGTCGCCTCATCGGTCGGAGTGCCGAGGATCTTCGGGCGGTCGTCGTCTTTGCTGCTGTCGGGCGAATCCTGGTCGCTGTTCGGCGAATGTTTGTCGCTGTTCGGCGAATCGGAGGCCCAGGAATCAGGAGAAGTGGAGGATCCCGGGGCGGCATAGGGTTCGAGCACAGGCATCCGCAGCACTGGTTCGAGGCTGATGTCGAGAGTGTACGGTCCCGCGAACTTCTTCGCCTCGGCGAGGATCGTCGTGTGCTTCTTGGCGGCAGCAGCGAACTTCTTGCCCAGGTCGTCCGGCTTCTGCGGCGGCACCTTGTGGTCGTGGGGAAGGTTCTTGTCGAGGCGCGCCATCGCGCTCAGTGCGGCCTGCACATCTTTCGACTTCGATCCCGCATATTCAGAGAGGGCCCAGGCCGTCTGGGCCGAGGTGACCTGTTCGGCTTTCGCGTCCTTGAAATACTTCGCCAGCGGTGACTTCTTCCCGGCATCGATGCAGTAGGCGGAGGTGTCGGGGAAGGTCCGATAGGAGCCGTACCATGTCTTGCCCTGCTTCGCGTGATGCCAGATGCCTGGACCATAGGCGTTGGGCGCGGTGTGCACCGGTACCTCGCCGAGGCTGACCGGCGGTCCCGCCGCCATGGCCGGACCCAGCCCGATGAGAGAGGCCACGGAGAGGACGATGAAGAGGAGTGCGGTGCGCAGCGATGCGAGTCTGAGAGTAGTCATGGACCGATTCGACACGTGCAGGCAGCTCTGAGGCCAGAGCCGGTCGAGGGCCTGTGGAAAGCAGCTTGCGTATCCACAGGATTTGACGTTGGAGTGGAGTGCTGATGGGCAGTGTCGGGGTGGGGGAGTGGAACGCGATCGATTCGCGGTTCTCGGCGCTGCACGAATGGACAGGCTCGCCGAGGCGGCCCGACAGTCACCTCGGTACGCGGTGCGGAGCTCGTGGTCGTCCACAGCCGAAAATGTCTGAGTCCGCTGAGCAACGACATTCGGAGGTGGGGGAAATCGGATGACGGCGGCATTCCCATGAGATGGCAGTCGGCTGAAGTGTTGCTGGATGGATACACAGTCAGGCGGTCTGCCACCGGTGCTGACTCTAGACTGTGGTGAGCGGCAATTTCCCCAATGCAGAAGGACACAACTATGTCGGCACACAACGGCCCCGGTTCGCAGAGACCGCAGCCGCCCCGCGTGCAGGGCCCTCCGAACCCGAACGTGCCTCCGGTGCAGGGTCAGATGCCGCCGCAGGGCCAACAGGGTCCAGTGCCGCAGAATCAGCAGCCGAATCATGATCGGTTCCGACCGCGACCACTGGGAACGCAGCAGCCGAATCAGCAGCCTCCCGTGCAGGGACAGCAACAGGTTCCGCCGCCCCAGCAGGCACCCGGCCGCCAGCTGCCACCGCAGGGTCAGCCGATGCCAGGTCCCGGTCGTCCCATGCACCCGCAGATGCAGCCGGTTCCAGGCCAGCCCGTGATGTATGCGCCCCCACCGGCGCAGGCTCGGGTCTACGCGCAGCCGCGGTTTGCGCCGACGGTGACTCAGGAGATGCGGATCCGTGCAGGAATGCAGGCACCTCAACAGGTCGTCACCGATACTCCCTGGACCGGTGCCGTGCGAAAGGCACAACCGGAGACCGAACCCGATTCGACCGGAAACATCGTCCGCCTCGTCGCCGCGATCCTCGTTCTCGTCGCTCTCGTCGGTGGGCTCGGCCTTCTCGCTCTGCTCGGCGGACTGAGCTTCGGTGTCCGCCTCTTCGGTCTCATCGGACTCGCAGCGATCCCGCTTCTGGCAATCATCGCGTATGTGCTCTGGCTCGACCGGTGGAAACCGAAGCCGAAGCTCCTCCTCGGCATCTGTCTGCTCTGGGGAGCCGTCGCTTCGGTCATCCTCACCCTCGGCTTCTCACTCGTCGGTGACATCGCTCTCTATATGGTCGGCATCAATGGGGTGCCCGACGTCATCGGTGCAGTCATCCAGGCTCCGATCCTCGAGGAATCGACCAAGACCTTCCTCTTGCTCGTCATCGTCCTCGCCGCCCGGCGCCACTTCGAAGGCCCCCTCGACGGGCTCGTCTACGGTTCGCTCATCGGTGCCGGATTCGCCTTCACCGAGAACATCCTCTACCTCGGCCAATCATGGAACGACGGCGAACTTCCGGGACTGGCAGTGACATTCGCCATGCGCTGCCTCGGCTCACCGCTGCTGCACACTGCATTTTCGACCTGCGCCGGTGTGTCGATCGGCCTCGCCGCCCGCAAATGGCCGTGGTGGTCGCTCATCCTCATGTGGCTGCCCGGACTCGTGCTCGGCATGGTCCTGCACGGCTTCTGGAACGCCTCGATGACTCTCCTCGGTGTGTTCGGGCAAGCGACCCGCAACGTGATGGGCGGAATGCTCCCGCAGATCATCGGCCTCGTCGTGCTCAGCGCCATTCTCTCCGCCGCCTGGGTGACGCTGGGACTCCTTCTGCGCCGCAGCGAGCGAATGCACACCCAGAACATGCTCGGCGACTATGCGAACTCCGGTTGGCTCACCCACGCCGAGGTCGACATGCTCGGCACCTGGAAGGGTCGGAAGAACGGCCGCGACTGGGCGAAGTCGTTCCCCGGCGGCAAGGAGGAGATGAAGACCATGATCCGCACCTCCGGCAGACTGTCGACGACGCGGATGCGTGTGCTCGCGGGTATCGGCGGCGAACAGGAACGCAAGATCGAACGAGCCGAACTCAAACAGTTCTCCGACGCCCGCGAACGACTGCTCGCGGCCTCCAGACAGACTGTGCGGTAAGTTCCAGCGGTGACGATCTTCGACATCCTCCTCATCGTCTTCGGCATCGGGGCGCTCTTCGCCGGGTTCCGCCAGGGCATCATCACCGCGCTCGGAACCGCGGCCGGCTTCATCGTCGGCTGGATTCTCGGGCGCCTGCTCTCCCCGTTCGTCGAATCGCTGAGCGCCGGCACCGACGTCATGGACAACCCCGGTGTGCTCATGCTGCTGGCCTCGATGCCGTTGGTCCTCAGCGTTCTCTTCGCCTTCGCCGGCAGCGGCATCGGCGCGTGGATCAAGCACAACATGGACTCCGACCTCGGTCAGGGCATCGATGCGATCGGCGGCACCATCACCGCCGGGGTCGTCTATGTCCTCGTCGTCTGGCTCGCCGCCGGCTTCATCCGCACCACCCCGCTCGTCGAACCCAACCGCTGGGTCGCCGACTCCACGGTCATCGCCGCGATCGATCGCACCATTCCCTACTCTTCCCAGAACGCGCTGGGCGGACTGGCGAAGGGACTGAGCGCCTCCGGGTTCCCACAGGTGTTCTCCGGTCAGCCCGAACAGATCCGCGGAGTCGGAGAACCCGACGAAGGCATGGTCGCCGTCGGACGCAGCGTCGACGATTCGGTCGTCAAGATCACGACGACGGCCACCAGCTGCGCCACCGGTTCGGAAGGCTCCGGCTTCGTCTATGAGGATGGACTCGTCGCCACCAACGCCCACGTCGTGGCCGGGTCCACGGAACTGGCCGTACAGGTCGGGGGCAAGGGCAGGCCGTACCGGGCCGAGGTCGTCGAATTCGATGCCGAAGCCGATGTGGCCGTGCTCCGAGTCGCTGGGCTCGAGGCCCCCGCCCTCGACTTCGGAAACGGGCTCGGACCCGGCGACGACTCCGTCGTCGTGGGATTCCCCGCCAACGGTCCCTATACGATCTCACCGGCCCGCGTGCGGGAGAAGATCAACGCCCGCGGACTCGACATCTACGACTCGCAGTCGGTCGTCCGGGAAGTCTATGCCCTGCGCGGAATCGTGAGGGAAGGCAACTCGGGAGGCCCGCTCATCGATGCCGACGGAAATGTCGTCGGCATGGTCTTCGCCCGTTCGGCCACCGATGACGAAACCGGCTACGCCCTTACCCGAGCCGAGATCGCCGACGAACTCAACGCCGGTGCCGCCGAGCGCACACCGCAGCCGACAGGGCAGTGTACGAACTGAGACGCGTGCACGAATTGAGACGCGTGCATGAACCGACCCGGACTACTTGAGGTCGAGCCCGGCGAGGACGGCGCGATGGTCACTCGATCCGCGTTCGAGCACCTCGTCGGAGGTGGCGTCGAAACCGCGGTAGAGGACATGGTCGAGTCGGGTCACGGGGAACCGGGCGGGCCAGGTGAAGCCGAAGCCGCCTCGGGCCTCTTCCCGGGTATCCTGCAGCGGCGGCACCAGGGTCTCCATATTGTTGTCGGTCGTCGCCGTGTTGAAATCGCCGGCGATGACGACATGCTCGGCGCTGTCGGTCTCCACGGTCGTGGCCAACCGGCGCAGAGCGGCATTGCGCATCGATTCGTGACCGGGGCGCACCGATGGCATATGCACGGCATAGAAGCGGATGTCACCGTGATCGGTCGAGATCGTGGTCGCGAACGCGCGCGGCCACTGCAGGCCGAGGTCGACCTCCTCGGGCTCCGACATCGGCCATTTCGACCAGACTCCGATGGTGTCGACGACCTGAGAATGCTCGAACGAGGAGTCGAGCTCTTTGTGGATGATCTTGCCCGACAGCGACTCGAGCTCCTGGATCGTGACGATGTCCGGATCACGGTCGACGATGTTCTGCGCGGCAGCGGTGGGCTGCGGCATCCTCGCCCCCACGTTGTGGGTGGCCACCGTCAGGTCCGGATCACCGGAATCATCGTTCGGCAGCAGGGCCGGACCGAACATCCCCGTCCACACCAGAGCGGGCACGAGGAATCCGATGGCCGAGAGCCACGAGAAGCGGATGAGGAACATGAGCAGCACGAGCGCGAGGACGATCCCCGTCCACGGCAGCACGGATTCGAGGATGAGCGCGACGCCCATCCGCGTCGGCAGCAGATTGTGGAAAAGCAGGAATGCCGCATAGAGGATCCCGAGGATCAATGCGGTGATGCCCTTCGCGGGGCTGTGTCTTCTGCGCGGTGCGGAGTATGCCTGGTTCATCGATCAACGATCTTAACCGGGAAGTCTGGCCCCACGCTGGAAGCGACTTGCGGCGCGGCTCACAGCCGCACGAGATCAGCGACGCGCCGTCGCGCTCCACACCGTCACATCGGGGTGAGTGTCGTAGCGATACCCCGAACCCCTCATCGTGCGCACCACGGAGGCATATTCGCCGAGGCGGCGCCGCAGTCGGCGGATATGGACATCCACGGTGCGTTCGTCGGGAACCTCACCGCCGGACCACACCGCGGTGATGAGGTCCTCCCGGGGCAGGGTCTCATCGGCGTGGGAGACGAGGGTGGCGAGCAGGTCGAATTCCTTCGTCGTGACATCGACGAGGTCACCGTCGATGCGGACCTCGCGGCGTGGAATGTCGATGCGCAGACGTTCCCCGGTCGCCTGGGTGTAGGCATCGCCGGCGCGACCGCCGAAACCGCGGGGCGCGGGAGCCGCCGGAGCGGTCTCCTCGCGCAGAGCCGGCGGGTGGATGCGGTTGGGAATGCGCGAACGCACGGGCCCGTGTGTCGCCGCCGGCGCACCGGTCGCGGCCGGGGAGCCGGTGGCCACGGCCCGGACAGCGTCGATATCGCTGCCGCGGCCCTCCGGGGCCAAGGCGATGACAGCCTGGGTCTCGGCCTGGCTGGCGAGTTCCTTGGCGTAGGCTTGCAGCTCAGCGGCGATCGCGGAGAGGTTTGTGCCGTCGGCGGCGGCCTTGGTCTCATCGAGTCCGATGTAGACGATGATTCCGCGGGCGGCCTTCGGCGAGGGGACGACTCCGGCGGGCCCGTAGGTGTGCGGTGGGTTCTGCGGGTCGACTGCGCTCAACCTGGCTCCTGCACGTCGAGTGGCCACTGCACTGCGGGGATGGATGTAGGCGGGTTCTGGGTTCGGCATAGCTGTCCTTCGCTTTCGACCATGCGGTCGATATGACTGGAAGAGTCCGCTGCTTGAGTGAACTCGTTCGAGGCCGGACAGCGGGAGTGGGATCACCGACCACGAACGCAGGGCATACACATATGTGCGCCCGGCATTCGCATCTGATGAATCGTCGAAGTCATGGCTTCATTATTTGTCACAAAAGTTCGGCCGTGCAAAGGAAAGTTCGAAAATGAGACGACTGTGACGAAATATGACGACACAGTCGCCGAGGCTGACGACCGAAAACGTCATCCGCGCATGCCGTCAGTCGACGACTCCGTACATCCGGTCCCCGGCGTCGCCGAGTCCGGGCACGATGTAGCCCTTCTCGTTGAGCTTCTCATCGAGAGCCGCCGTGTACACCTTGACTTCGGCAGAATCGCTGTAGTCGCGCTCGATGCGTGCCACACCCTCGGGGGCGGAGACGAGGCACACCGCAGTGACGTCGCGAGCCCCGCGAGCGAGCAGGAAGTCGATGGCCATGGCCAGGGTGCCGCCGGTGGCGAGCATCGGATCGACGACGAAGATCTGCCGACCTGTGAGGTCATCGGGCAGACGGTCGGCATAGGCGCTGGGTTCGAAGGTCGTCTCGTCGCGGACCATTCCGAGGAAGCCCACCTCGGCGGTGGGCAGAATGCGCAGCATTCCGTCGAGCATGCCGAGGCCGGCGCGCAGGATCGGGACCACGACGGGGCGGGGTTCAGCGATGCGGGTGCCGGTGGTCGTCGTCACCGGGGTCGAGATCTCCTTGTCCTCGACCGCTACCGATCGGGTCGCCTCGTAGGCCAGCAGCATGACGAGCTCTTCGGTGAGCTGGCGGAAGCGAGCGGAATCCGTGTTCGCATCGCGCAGAGCGGTGAGCTTGTGTGCGATGAGCGGGTGATCGGCCACGTGAAGATGCATACCCCATATGGTACGGGAGAACTTCGCCGCTTCGGCAGTGGTCAACGCGGGACGAAGCGTTCACAATGGAGGCATGTCGTACTTCACTGAGATCCTGGCCGATTCCGGCGATGGCTTCCGCGCCCTCGATGTCGACGTCCGTGACGCGAACGACCTCGACGACCTCGTCGATATGATGCGTTCGGCAGCCGGCGATGACGGAGAGGCTGTGGCCGTCATCGAACACGAAGACGAATGGTTCGGGCTCGTGCGCCTGTGCCGGAACAACGAGGTCAAGGTCTTCCTCTCCGATCTCGCCGCCGTCGAGGCGAGCCCGTTCGCGGAGATCTTCGCCGACTTCCTCGACTCCCGCCCCGACGCCTACGATGCCGAACCCGAAGACGACTTCGGCGCCGAGGAGGATGAGGCTGCCGCCGACGGGGACGACGACGAAGACGAGGTCGAGATGCTCGAATTCGACGCTGACTCCGAATGGGGCGGAGACGCCGATATCTACTCCGACCGCGGAGTCCCCGCCGCTACGCTCATCGACCAGGTCGAGAGCTATCGATCCGATCCCGCCCGGGTCGTCGCCCACGTCGGCGAGACCGTCGGCTTCGCCGATCAGCTCGAGGCCGCACGCTGACCGCTGCGACCACGGCCCGGTTCGGCGAATGGATGGGGCATGCCCTCGCCGAGGCGGTCTTCGCCCCGTCTCATGACGACGTTCCCGTCGGTGCCGTCGTCGTCGACGGGGACGGTGAGATCATCGGGCGCGGTCACAATCGGCGGGAGGTCGATACCGATCCGCTCGGCCACGCCGAGCTCATGGCGATCTCCGCTGCCGCCTCGGCGAGGGGGAAGTGGCGCTTGGATGGCTGCACGCTCGTCGTCACCCTGGAACCATGCGCGATGTGCGCCGGGGCCCTTGTCGGCTCCCGCATCGACAGGGTCGTCTTCGGCGCCTTCGACGACAAGGCCGGGGCGGTCGGCTCGGTCTGGGATCTGCTGCGCGACCGCGCCGCACTCCACCATCCGGAGGTCACCTCGGGCGTCCGGGCGGAGGAGAGTCGGGCCCTGCTGAGGGAGTTCTTCGCGGCCAAACGCTGACGTGTCCCAGCTCACGGCGAACCGATTTGGACGCACAAAGTCCACCGCTGTACAGTTGTCGGCGGTGGCGTGTCCGAGCGGCCGAAGGTGCAACACTCGAAATGTTGTGTAGGGCAACCCCCTACCGTGGGTTCAAATCCCACCGCCACCGCCAAGGGAAGCCCCTGATCAGACGTTTCTGGTCAGGGGTTTCGTCTGTCTCGTCGAAGGATGGCATCGGCGCGGGCAGAGGTGTGATGATTGACGCACCAGGGTCGAGCGGCGAGACTTGCTCGGTGAAACAGAAAGAGCTTTCCGGGATATGGAATTACTTTTCGGTATCCCGGTCCGGTATCCGGGGCTGAATACTCGACTGTTTCATTGCGCACGTTCAAGGCGCAGGGCCGACGACGATGAGGTCGCCGGCTGACCAAATCGAACAACCTGAGGTGGTCCATGGAAATGGCTGACAACGACCAAGCGGTGCAGTCCGCATCTTCGAGACCGGGGCTTCTCGACAGATTCTTCGAAATCACCCATCGAGGCTCGACGATCAAGCAGGAGATCCGCGGCGGCATCGTCGCCTTCGTCGCGATGGCCTATATCGTCGTCCTCAATCCGCTCATCCTCGGCGGTTCCCAGGACGTCGCCGGAGACAGCCTCGACTTCGCCCAGCTGACCGCTGTCACCGGGCTCGTCGCCGGCGTCATCACGATTCTCTTCGGCGTCGTCGCCCGACTGCCCTTCGGCCTGGCCGCAGGCCTGGGCATGAACAGCTTCCTCGCCGTCTCCGTCGTCCAGGAGGTCACCTGGGCCGATGCGATGGGGCTGGTGGTCATCAACGGCGTCATCATCGTCGTCCTCGGTGCCACGGGCATCCGCACCGCGATCTTCAATGCCGTCCCACATGCGCTGAAGATCGCGATCACTGTGGGCATCGGACTCTTCATCGCCTTCATCGGCTTCGTCAACGCAGGGTTCGTCACCCGCACCCCGGCGGGCCCACCCGTCCAGCTGGGTCAGGACGGATCGATCGGCTCCCTGCCGACGCTGGTCTTCGTCTTCGCGCTCGTCCTCATCGGCATCCTCGTGGCGCGGAGGATTCCCGGCGGCATCCTCATCGGCATCATCGTGGCCACGATCGCCGCGATCATCATCCAGGCGTTCGCGAAGCTCGGAACCGTCGGCGACCCGGTCGATCCGGACCCGCTGGGCTGGAACCTCTCCGCGCCGGAATTCCCGAAACAGGTCATCGCCCTTCCCGACTTCGGTCTCATCGGCGCCTTCGACCTCGTCGGCGGCTTCCAGCACATCGGAGTCCTCGCGGCCACGATGCTCGTGTTCACCCTCGTGTTCACGAACTTCTTCGACGCCATGGGTTCGATGACCGGACTGGCCCGCAGCGCCGGGCTGCAGACCGAGGACGGAATGTTCCCGCGCATCCGCGAAGCCTTCATCGTCGAAGGTCTCGGCGCGGTCTTCGGCGGCGGTGCCTCCGCATCGTCGAACACGGTCTTCGTCGACTCCGCAGCCGGAATCGCCGAAGGCGCACGCACGGGTCTGGCCGCCTGCATCACCGGTGTGCTGTTCCTGCTGTCGATGTTCTTCTCACCGCTCATCGCCGTCATCCCGATGGAAGCCGGAGCTGCGGCGCTCGTCGTCGTCGGCGCCATGATGGTCACGCAGATCCGTGAGATCGACATGACCGACTTCCGCACCTCGCTGCCGGTCTTCCTCACCATGGTGACGATGCCGCTGACCTATTCGATCGCCAACGGAATCGGCGTCGGATTCATCTCCTGGGCGCTCATCCACGCCATGAGCAACCGTGCCCGCCAGGTCCACTGGCTGCTGTGGGTCGTCTCGGCCGGATTCGTCCTGTACTTCGTTCGCGGTCCGATTTCGGCTATCTTGGGGGCATGAGAACAATGATCGGATACTCAGCTTGGGGAAAGGGCCAGATCGCCCACGGGGCTTGACCTGCGGGGACGACCAGTCCCCTCATCCGCGTTCTTCTGCGCTGTTCGCATGGATAACCAGAAGCTCGAAGAACGAAGCACATTGTTCCAACCATGCACTGTGCGCCTCAGTGGAGAGGCGCGGGAGGTGTGAAGTGCGATGTCCGCAGCGACAACTGACCAGTCAACTGCCGAAGTGACAATCAACGGGACCGTCCGCGAGTTCGACGGCCCACCCCATACGAATGCGCTGGACTTCCTGCGCAGCCAGGGGCTGACCGGAGCGAAGGAAGGCTGCGCCGAAGGCGAATGCGGGGCCTGCGCGATCATGGTCGCCCGCCCCGACGAATCCGGCGGAACCCGCTGGACCTCAGTGAACTCCTGCCTGCTGCCGGCAGCTGCCCTCGACGGGGGAGAGGTCGTGACCTCCGAAGGTCTGGCCGACGGAGACTCCGTCCACCCCGTCCAGGAAGAGATGGCCGTGCGCGGCGGATCCCAGTGCGGATACTGCACCCCCGGCTTCATCTCCTCGATGGCCGCCGAATACTACCGCCCCGATCGCTGCGTGGACGGCTTCGACCTCCACGCCCTGTCGGGCAACCTGTGCCGTTGCACCGGCTACCGCCCCATCCGCGACGCCGCGAATGCGCTGGGGCAGCCTGCCGCCGACGATGCGCTGGCCGCCCGCCGTGACCGCCCGGCACCGGCCCCCGTGGCCACGGATTATCAGCGAGCCGACACCGCCACGGGCCGGATCGGACGCTACCGTCGTCCCGCCACCCTCGCCGAGGCGACCTCCATCCTCAGCCAGGATCCCGAGGCGACCGTCGTGGCCGGGGCCACCGACTGGGGCATCGAGGTCAACATCAAGGGAGCACGCGGTAAGAACATCCTCGCCGTCGACCGGCTCGAGGAGATGCGCGGAATCCGCCGGACCGAATCGTTCGTCGAACTCGGCGCCTCCCGCACCCTGTCCGAACTCGAACGTGAGCTCGCCGGAGACATTCCGCTGCTGGGCAAGCTGTTCCCACAGTTCGCCTCCCGCCTCATCCGCAACGGGGCGACCATCGGCGGCAACCTCGGCACCGGTTCGCCCATCGGCGACACCCCACCGGCGCTGCTGGCCCTCGAAGCCGAACTCGTGCTCACCTCGGTGCGCGGATCCCGAACCGTGGCACTGGCCGACTTCTTCACCGGATACCGGCAGACTGTGCGGGAAGCCGATGAACTCATCACTGCCATCCGCATCCCGCGGCCGCTGTCCCCGCTGACGTCGTTCCAGAAGATCGCCAAACGCCGCTTCGACGACATCTCCTCGGTGGCGATCGGCTACGCCGTCGACATCCAGGACGGATTGATCGCGAAGGCCCGGATCGGACTCGGCGGAGTCGCGGCCACCCCGCTGCGCGCCACCGCCACCGAAGCCCTCCTCGAAGGCCGGCCATGGACATTGGAGACCGTGCACGCGGCGGCCGAGACCCTCGCCGCCGAAGGCACCCCGATGGACGACCACCGGGCGAGTGCGAAATACCGGACCGCGATGCTGCGGTCCTCACTCGAACGCTTCTACGCCGAGCAGCTCGGCCACCCGGCCGTGACCAGCAAGGAGGTCCAGTGATGAGCCAGCTCTCCCAGCGCCCCGCCGACCCGGTCGTCGGCGAACGACACCACCACGAAAGCGCATTCGGTCATGTCACCGGTACCGCGCTCTACACCGATGACCTCGTCGGCCGTCTCACCGGGGTCCTCCACGCCTTCCCCGTGCAGTCGACGACCGCGCACGGCCGCCTCGGCGAGATCGACACGGCACCCGCCTATGCGGTGCCCGGAGTTGTCAAGGTCATCACCGCCGCCGATATTCCCGGCGTCAACGATCAGGGCGTCAAACACGATGAGCCGATGCTGCCGGTCGACGAGATCATGTTCTTCGGCCAGCCCCTGGCCTGGGTCCTCGCCGAGGACCTCGAGGCCGCGAAGGAAGGCGCGGCGGCCGTCACCGCCGAGGTCGAGGAGCTGCCGTCGCTGGTGACCGTGGCTGAGGCGATCGCCGCCGACAGCTACCACGGCACACCCCTGTCGATCGACAAGGGCGAGGTCGACTCCGCGTTCGCTGATGCCGCTCATGTCTTCGAAGGCGAATTCGAGTTCGCCGGCCAGGAGCACTTCTACCTCGAGACGCAGGCCTGCCTGGCCCACATGGACGAGAACGAACAGGTCTTCATCCAGTCCTCGACCCAGCATCCCACCGAGACTCAGGACATCGTCTCCCACGTCCTCGGGGTTCCCGCCCACGAGGTGACCGTGCAGTGCCTGCGCATGGGCGGCGGCTTCGGCGGCAAGGAGATGCAGCCCCACGGCTACGCGGCCCTGGCCGCGCTCGGCGCGAAGCTCACGGGCAGGCCGGTGCGGCTGCGTCTCGACCGCACCCGAGATATCACCATGACCGGAAAGCGGCATGGTTTCCACTCGTCCTGGAAGATCGGATTCACCGAGGAGGGGAAGATCCTCGCCCTCGATGCGACGCTGACCGCCGACGGCGGGTGGAGCCTCGACCTCTCCGAACCCGTGCTCACCCGCGCCATGTGCCATATCGACAACGCCTACTGGGTGCCCAACATCCGGGTCACCGGCCGCATCGCCAAATGCAACAAGACCTCGCAGACGGCCTTCCGCGGTTTCGGCGGCCCGCAGGGCATGCTCGTCATGGAGGACATCATCGGACGTGTCGCCCCGCAGCTGGGGCTGTCCGCCCGGGAGCTGCGGCGCCGGAACTTCTATGCCGACGGCCAGGACACTCCCTACTATCAGCCGGTGCGTCATCCAGAGCGGATCGAAGCATGCTGGGATCAGCTCATCTCCCAATCCGATCTGGACGCCCGCGAAGCTGAGATCGAGGCGTTCAACTCGAGCCACGATCACATCAAGCGGGGGCTGGCGATCACTCCGGTGAAGTTCGGGATCTCGTTCAACCTCACCGCCTTCAACCAGGGCGGAGCGCTCGTGCTCGTGTACAAGGACGGCTCCGTCCTCGTCACCCACGGCGGCACCGAAATGGGGCAAGGCCTGCACCAGAAGATGCTGCAGGTCGCGGCCACCACCCTCGGCGTGCCCCTGTCGACGGTGCGCTTGGCCCCGACCCGCACGGACAAGGTGCCCAACACCTCGGCGACGGCGGCGAGCTCCGGGTCCGACCTCAACGGCGGAGCGGTGAAGAACGCCTGCGACCAGATCCTCGACCGGCTGCGACAGGTCGCCGCGAGCATCCTCGGTGCTCCTGCGCATGAAGTCGAGATCTCACGGGGAATCGTCTCCGCGCTGTCGTCTGCGAAGACGGTGACCTGGGAAGAGCTGATCAACACCGCGTACTTCCAGCGCATCCAACTCTCGGCCTCCGGCTTCTACCGCACCGAGGGACTGCACTGGAACCTCTCGCAGATGCGCGGGGAGCCGTTCAAGTACTTCGCCTACGGAGCGGCGGTGTCCGAGGTCGAAGTCAACCGCTTTGACGGCTCCTACACCCTGCGTCGCGTCGACATCGTCCACGACGTGGGAGACTCCCTGTCCCCGCTGCTCGATCTCGGACAGATCGAGGGCGGCTTCATCCAGGGTGCCGGCTGGCTGACGCTGGAAGATCTGCGCTGGGACGAATCGGACAAGCCGAGCCGGGGACGTCTGGCCACTCAAGCGGCGAGCACGTACAAGATCCCGAGCTTCTCCGAAGTCCCCGAGGTCTTCAACGTCGCCTTCCTCGACAAGGCACACGAAGAGGGAGCCGTGTACGGGTCGAAGGCCGTGGGCGAACCTCCGCTCATGCTCGCCTTCTCCGTCCGCGAAGCCCTGCGCGAGGCCGTCGGGGCCTTCGCACGCCCCGGCCACAGCATCGACCTCGCGTCCCCGGCCATACCCGAAGCGGTGTTCTGGGCGATCGAGGAAGCCCGCGGTCTGGGCTCGGGGGCGGCCGCCTCGGCGAGGGAAGGGCAACGAGTCCCGTCATGACCTGGATGGACACCGCAGCCGAGCTTCGCGCAGCTCGGGTGCCGGCTGTCCTCGTCACTCTCGCCGCGGTGCGTGGGCATGCCCCGCGTGAGGCGGGAGCGAAGATGATCGCCACCGCCGATGACCTTTTCGGGACCATCGGCGGGGGCAATCTCGAGATGACGGCCCTCACCCGTGCCCGGGAACTGCTCTCCGATGGGCAGACGGCCCCGGAGATGCTCACCCTGCGGCTCAACGACAAGGCTCCGGCCAAATACGGTCGCCAATGCTGCGGCGGAGAGGTCACGATGCTCTTCGAACCCCTGCCCGTGCCCGCCTCGGTGGCGATCTTCGGCATCGGCAACATCGGACTCGAGCTCACTCGGATCCTCGCCCGCCACGATCTCGACCTCACCCTGTCCGATTCGCGTCCCGAACAGCTCGAGGCTCTCAATGGGTTGGAAGAGCCGGTGGCGCGGATCCGCCGCGAATTCGCCGTCGTCGGCGAAGAGGTGATCACGGAGCTGCCGGCCGGCGCACACGTGGTCATCATGACCCACGACCATGCCGAAGATCTGCACCTGTGCTCCGCGGCACTGACCCGCGGCGACTTCGGCTCGGTCGGGCTCATCGGCTCGAATGCGAAATGGCAGCGCTTCCGCACGAACCTCGCCTCCGAAGGCTTCGACCTCGAGGCCGTCGACACGATCCGGTGCCCCATCGGACTGCCCGAGCTGCCGGGCAAAGGCCCCGCGACGATCGCCGTGAGCGTCGCCGCGGACCTGCTCGGCCGCATCGGCTGAGCTTCACGCTGACTTTCATCACTGACTTTCACCACTGACTCAAGGAGAACCACTGTGGTCATCTACCGTGTCCGCGTCTTCGATACGCCGGACAACCCGTTCACCGGAGGCCGGCTGCGTTCGGCTTCCGATACCGCCCTCGTCGTCGACGACGGGCTCATCACCTCCCGCACCGATGTCGACGCCGCCCGAGCAGCGCATCCGGACGCCGAGGTCATCGACCTCCGCGACGGTGTGCTCATCCCCGGACTCATCGACACCCACGTCCATCTGCCCCAGGTCCGTGCCATCGGCCACCTCGGGCGGCCTCTGCTCGACTGGCTCGACCAGTGCGCCCTGCCCGAAGAGGCGAAACTCGCCGACCCGGCCTACGCGAAGGCGGTGGCCGGCGAGTTCCTCACGGGGCTGATCTCGGCGGGGACCACCTCGGCGATGGTCTTCGGTTCGCACTTCGCGAGCGCCATGGACATCTTCTTCTCCGCCGCTTCAGAATCGGGGCTGCGGATCACCTCCGGGCTGGTGACGAGCGACCGGAACCTGCCCGAGGCGCTGCTCACCGACGTGGAGCGCTCGACGGAGGAGAGCCAGGCGCTCATCGACCGGTGGCACGGGAACGGACGACTGCGCTACGCGGTGACGCCGCGCTTCTCGTTCTCCGCAGGTCCGCAGCTGCTGGCCGCCGGCGGCCGCCTCGTGGAGGAGAATCCGGGCATCTGGGTGACCTCGCACCTGAACGAGAACGTCGACGAGATCTCCGGAGTCGCGCAGATCCACCCGGAGGCTCGTGACTATCTCGACACCTACGACCGGGCGGGACTCGTGGGGCGGCGGACCGTGCTTGCGCACAACGTCCATCCGCAGGATCGGGAACTGGCACGCATGGCCGAGGCCGGATCCGTGGCCGCGCACTGCCCGACCTCGAACTCGGCTCTGGCCAGCGGCTTCTTCCCGCTGCGCCGGCATATCGAGTCAGGCGTCCGAGTGGCTCTGGGCTCCGACGTCGGGGCGGGGACCGGGTTCAGCCTGCTCAAGGAAGGGGTGCAGTCGTACTTCATGCAGCAGCTCGATCCGTCCGGGGGAGTGGCCCTGAACTCCGCGCATCTGCTGCACCTGGCGACTGCGGCCGGGGCCGAGGCGCTCGAACTCGACGATGTCGGCGTGCTGAGTCCGGGCAAGCGCTTCGACGCCGTGCTCATCCGCCCGGCAGAGGGCCAGCCCTTGGACGTCGGCATCCGCCACGCCGCCGATGACGAGGACGCTTTGGCGACGATCTTCGCCATGGGCACCCCGGCCGACATCGCCGGCGTCTGGGTCGACGGCACCCCTCTCTGACCCCAATTACTACCTGACGGCGGCCCAGCAACCTCGCGAGGTTGCTGGGCCGCCGTCAGGTAGTTCTGAGGGGAAGGTCTTGACGGGAACTCCACGGGCGATTCATGCTCGAAGAGCTCGCTGTCGGCGCGCAGCACCGGATCCCCTATGTCCACATCGTCGTCAACAACTCCTACCTGGGCCTCATCCGTCAGTCCCAGCGCGGCTTCGAGATGGACTACGAGGTGTCGCTGGCATTCGAGAACA
>NZ_JBQDYQ010000025.1:42352-46387 GCF_052105255.1 Brevibacterium sp. | reverse complement strand
CCGAGCAACCCCGGCCTCGACATCGTCGACATCGCCGAGACCGCTCGGCTCGCGCACGAGGCGAACGCGCTGCTGGCCGTCGACTCGACGTTCGCGACCCCGATCCTGCAGCGCCCGCTCGACCTCGGCGCCGATCTCGTCATCCACTCGACGACGAAGTTCATCAACGGCCATTCCGATGTCATCGGCGGTGCCGTGCTCGCCGGTGACGGCACCACCTGCGCCCGCGCCGCCGAGGTGGTCGAGCGTCTCGAGAGCCACCTGGCCTCCGTGAGCCTGGGAATCGCCCCCTTCGACGCGTGGCTGACCCGGCGCGGGATCAAGACCCTGCCGGTGCGGATGAAGGCCCACTGCGAGAACGCGCAGGCCGTGGCCGAATGGCTGGAGACACGCGATGAGATCGCCGAGGTGCTCTACCCCGGACTGCCTTCCCACCCGGGTCATGAGGTCGCGAAGGCGCAGATGAACGGGTTCGGGGGAGTGGTCTCCCTGCGCACCGACACCGAGGAGCGTGCGCTGGCGCTCGTGAAGAGCACGAAGCTGATCACCCTGGCCGAGTCGCTCGGCGGAGTCGAGTCCCTCATCGATCATCCCGCGACGATGACGCACCTGGCCGTGGCCGACTGCGAGCTGAGCATCGACGGGGCGTTCATCCGCCTCTCGGTCGGCATCGAGGACATCGACGACATCCTCGCCGACCTCGCGCAGGCCCTCGACGCGACGGCGGGAGCTGTCGGTGGAGGTGCGGCTTCGGCCAACGGTGCCGCGGGCGACTCGGACCGCGAGCCATCGTCAGAGACTCGTCCTACCGTTGCAGCGGTGTGATGCGTCGGTAACGGCGCAATCAGCCGTCACCGGGGTGTTCTGTCGCTGACGATGGCGAAGGGTGGGGCCGGTCACTGCCGCGGGGGAAAACCCGATGCGGGGTCGGAGGTCTTCGTGCTGTTGGCCGCGACGTCACTCCCGTAGCGTTATTGCTATGAGTGAGAAGACCCCCGAGAACCCGCACGATCAGGAGCCGCACGGCACCGATCCGGTGGAGCCTCAGATCCCCGACACCGAGGCGGCCCCCAGCGCCGGTGAACGCGAAGAATCCATCAGCGCCGAGGCGATCGTCAACGCCCCGCCGACCACAGAGATAGCTGAGCCGACGGCCAGCCAGGCCGGAGAGTTCCGGACCAAGCCGCTCGATCTCGACGTGCCGTCCGCTTCCGGTTCGACTCGCCAGTACCCGCAGCAGTCGCAGGCTTATGGACAGTCGCAGGATCCCCAGCAGCCGACCAGGCAGTGCGCACAAGCGCCGACCCGCGTCTATGAGCAGGGGCCGCAGGCCCCACAGACTCCGCAAACCGGGCAGACTCCGCCGCCCGGACAGGCTCCGGCGGCCCACCTCGCATCTCCGAACCGCGCCTCAGCACCCAGCCACTCCGGTCCTCGCACCTACCCCTCGGCCCCGGCCTCCTATGGCCCCGCCGGGCAGCAACCCCACCAACCGGGGCAGCCCCAGCAACCGCGCCAACATCGACCACCCCGCCAGGGGCCGCCTCTGATGCCACCCCCACGACCACCTCGGCGAGGGAGGCAGCGCACCGAACCCGTCGCCTACGCCCCGGTCACCGGCTCACTGCCGCTCAGTCGGGACGAAGTCACCGAGATCCCCGCCGACGGCCCGATCACCTGGCCCAAACGCCCCACCGGAATCATCGGCGTCGCGAACCTCGTGCTCTCCGCCGTCCTCGCCGTGATTTGGGCGTGGATCCCGCTTGGACTCCTGTTCACCGGAATCGGCGGAATCTTCGCCCTCGGCCTCGGCGTCCTCGCCCTCCTCGTCTGGGTCCTCGTCCAGCAGGGCGCGAACAACGCCGAACGCTACCGGGCCGAACTCATCTACTCCGATAAGATCCCCGTCCCGAAGATCGAAAGCAGCAATCGCGACCCCGGCTTCGGTCGGTTCCTCCACAACCGCTGGCTGCAGGTGAAATCCGGTGCCTTCTGGCGCTCGACCGCCCACCATTACATCAAGATGCTCCTCGGGGCGATCGTCGTCGCCGGCACCCTCGCAGGCATCTGCGGATCGATCTTCGGCATCTTCGCGGCCATCAACCCGCACGGAGTCAACACCTTCTTCATCGGAGAGTCCATCGACGGGTCGGCCCGCATCGGTGTGGCCATCGGCTCCGTCATCGTCCTCGCCAGCTCCCTGGCCATCCTGTGGTTCGCCCCGCTGCTCGACCGCGCACTCGACCGGGCGCTGCTCGCACCGGCCCGGACCGTCGCGCTGCAGGCCCAAGTCACCGAACTCGATCGGGCGCGAATGGCCGGCTTTGAAGCGGCCGCCGCCGAACGTCTGCGCATCGAACGCGACCTCCACGACGGAGCCCAGCCCCGCCTCGTCGCCCTGACCATGACCTTGGGGATGGCGAAGACGAAGATCGACTCCGATCCGGAGAAGGCGAAGGAACTCGTGGCCGAAGCCCATACCGAAGCCAAGGGCATCGTCAACGAACTCCGCCAGCTGGCGCGCGGAATCCACCCCGCCGTCCTCACCGACCGCGGACTCGACGCCGCCGTCTCCGCACTGGCCGGACGGTCGACGATCCCCATCGACGTCGATGTCCGCCTCGAGGGGCGGATCGGACGCGAAGCCGAGGCCGTGTCCTACTTCGTCGTCGCCGAATGCCTGACGAACATCGCCAAGCACTCCGGCGCCACTCGCGCCAGCGTGTTCATCGCCCCGACCGAGAGCGGTGTGCAGATCGTCGTCACCGACAACGGCCACGGCGGTGCCCGTGTCGACCGCACCGGGCGTCACACCGGGATCGCCGGTCTCATCGACCGGGTCGAAGCCGCACGTGGCACACTGAACCTGACCAGCCCCGCAGGTGGGCCAACGACTATAGTTGTGGAGGTGCCATGCGCATCGTAATCGCGGAAGACTCCGCCGTCCTGCGGGCCGGACTCGAAAGGCTGCTCGCTGACGCCGGTCACGACGTCATCGCCGCCGTGCCCGACGCCAATGAACTCCTCGCCGTCGTCCACAACGATCCGCCGGACCTCGCCGTCATCGACGTGCGCATGCCGCCGACGTTCACCGATGAGGGCATTCGCGCCGCCGTCCTCATCCGCAAGCAGAACCCGGACGTCAAGGTCCTCGTGTTCAGCCAGTACGTGGAGGAGCAGTACGCGTCCGAACTCATCGCCGAGAACACCGGCGGCTTCGGCTACCTGCTCAAAGACCGTGTCGCCGATGTCGAAGACTTCCTCACCGCCGTCGACGAGGTGGCTGGAGGCGGCACCGTCCTCGACCCGGAGGTCGTGTCCCAGATCCTGGTGCGCACGCGCAAGAAGGACGGACTCTCGACCCTGAGTCCTCGGGAACTCGAAGTCCTCCAGCTCATGGCAGAGGGCAAGTCCAATGCCGCGATCGCCCGCACCCTGTACCTCAGTGCCGGTGCCGTTGAAAAGCACATCTCCTCGGTGTTCACGAAGTTCGGCCTCACCGCCGACACCTCGGAGAACCGCCGAGTCCTCGCCGTCCTCACATTCCTCGGAGCTTAGAATGCCTGCCACAGTCCGCATCAGTGAATCCGCCCGCGTCGGTCTGCGCGCGGTTCTCATCGTCCTCGCCGCCGTCGTCCTCCTCATCCCCGTCATCGTCAGCACCGCCCACAGTGCCTCCCGCCTCGACTACGGACGGATCGAATCGTCCGAACCGCTGCCGAAGGCGATGAAGGAACTCAAGATCGGCCTCGACTCCGGTGGTGCCGTCGACATCAAGACCGCTGATGTCGCAGAGGCGACCGTGAAGCTCACCGGCACCGGTCCCCGTGACAGCTCCGCGAACCTTGAGGTCGACAGTCGAGCCGATACCGCCGAGGTGGCGGTGAAGAACGGCGGGAAACTCGAAAACACCCGGCTGACCGTCACCATCCCGACCAAAGAGGCGAAAGACCTTGCGCTGGACTTCGACGGCAACTACGGCCGGTTCGATGTCACCGGTGACTTCGCCGAGATCAACGCCGACACCGGCGGTGG
>NZ_JBQDYQ010000025.1:0-42252 GCF_052105255.1 Brevibacterium sp. | reverse complement strand
GCCGGTTCGATGTCACCGGTGACTTCGCCGAGATCAACGCCGACACCGGCGGTGGGACCGCGAGTGTGACCGGTTCGGCACAGAAGGTGCGGACCACGAGCGATTGGGGTGCCACCTACCTGGACGGAGACTTCGGGACGGTGTCGGCCAAGACCGGAGTCGGTGCCATCGAAGGTGAGAACCTCACCGTCAGCGACCGCATCGACGTGGTCAGTTCGACGGGAACCGTCGACCTTGACTTCACCAATCAGGCGATGCCCGCCGGCGGAATCATCGCGAAGACGGAAGAGGGCTCGATCGAGCTGCGGGTGCCGAATCTCAAGCTCACCTCGGAAGAGCTGGATGAGGACTTCTTCTACCGCATCAACGCGAAGTCCAATGATGGCACCGTCGACCTCGCCTCCGATCTGAAGAAGTTCGATGTGGCGGATGACCCGGAGGAAGCCAAGGGCAGGATCCTCGTTCCGATCTCGGCCACAGCTGATACTGGCACCGTCACAGTCAACCAGAACTGAGAAACGACCGGCGCACGGGCGGGCTCGAATTCGGGCCCGCCCGTGCGGCGTCTGAGGGTTCGACGATCATGCAGATCACCGCCTATGGAGCCACCGGAACCTTCGGCGCGCAGTTGGTGCCCCAGCTGCGGGAACGCGGTCACAGAGTCGCCGAGGCGGCGGCCGAGCAGCCCGGCACCTCCGTGGCCGTCCTGTCGATCGCGTTTCGTCCGGAGACCGCCGAGTCGCGGATGATGGGCTACTACCAGGGCAAGGCGATGCAGGAGCGCATCTTTCGCCGGCTCATCCCGGAGGAACAGCTGCTGATGTTCCGATCCGCCCAATGGTTCGAACTCGTCGACACGATGACGATCAAGGCCGGGCCGATGGCCCGTGACGGACTCATCCCACCGACGCCGAGGATGTCCGATAAGACCGTCGACGAATGGCTGCGCTCGGTCTGAGATCCGGGGCGGGCCGCCTCGGTGGCGGTATCATCCTGTCCGGAGGTTCTCATGGATTGGATGGAATTCGGGCTCGACGGGGTCGACGCGGTCAGGGTCGTCGTCTCGTGCGTCGTCTTCTACGTCGGGATCATTCTGCTGCTGCGCATCTTCGGCCAGCGCACGCTGTCGAATCTCTCCAGCTTCGACCTGGCCCCGGTCATCGCCATCGGGGCGATCATCGGCCGGGCCATCCTCGGTGACACTCCGACCCTCGTCGCGGGCGTACTTGCGCTTGCCACCATGCTCGCCCTGCAGGCGCTGAGCGGGTACAGCCGCCGATTCGGAATGCTCGCCAAAGTCGTCTACTCACCGGCCGTCGTGCTCATGGCCGGATCCGAGATCCTCACCGACAACCTCGCGAGGACCCACGTCGATCACGACGAACTGGTCGCGAAGCTGCGCTCGGCCGGGATCCGCAATTTCGGCGAGGTCGCCTGCGTGATCCTCGAATCGACCGGTCAGATCAGCGTCATCCGCCGCGGTGCTCCCATCGACGAGGAGATGCTTGCCGACGCCATCGGAGCTCACCGCGTGCCCTGTGAGGGGTGAGATTCAGTCGGGCTCGTGTGATCGGTCGAGCCCGAGCACCTTCGCGCCGTTGGTCCACAGCACCGAACGCATCCAATCGTCGCCGAGGCCCAGGGCGGCCAGGCCTGCGATCTGGTCGACGTACGGGTAGGGGATATTGGGGAAATCCGAGCCGAGGATGACCTTGTCCTCCAGTCTGGCCAGGCGTTCGCGGTAGGCGGGGGTCACCTCGGCAGGGTCGGAGAAATACCCGGAGGCGAACATCGTCGTGTCGAGACAGACATTGTCGAAACGTTCGGCGAGATCGGCGAACTCGTCGTACTCGGGCATGCCCATATGGGCGATGACGAACTTCAGCTGCGGGAACTTGGCCAGAACGTTCGCCACCGCCTGCGGCCCGGTGTACGTGCCCGGCAGGGGAGCAGAACCGGCGTGGATGACGATCGGCACTCGGGCCTCTTCGAGTGCCCTCCACGCAGGGTCGAGGACCTCGTCGTCGGGCGAGAACACACCGACCTGAACGTGGACCTTGAACAGCTTCGCCCCGGCGGCAAGCGCGGCCGGGACGTAGTCGGCTGATTCGGGCTCGGCATAGAGGGTGCCGCAGTGGATGACGTCGTCGTGGGCGGCGGCGAACTCGGCGTTCCATTCGTTGAGCCACGCGGCCATTCCGGGTTTGTGCGGGTAAGTCAGGGCCGGGATCGCGCGCAGGCCGAGCTCGCGGACGATATTCAGGCGGGTGTCCGTGTCGTACCGGTAGTTGATCGGCCAGTCGCGGCCGTAGTTGTCCGCGGCATTGTCGAAGTACTCCCACACCTTGTCGAGCACGTTCTGCGGAAGGAAATGGACGTGGATGTCGGCGAGCCCCGGCAGGCCGAGGGCACGGACGTAGTCGGGGACTTCGGCATCGCTGCGCGGGGGAGCAGTCATCGTGTCCGGGACCTCGAAGGTGCGACCGATCGTCGTCTCCGGGGCGGGATCCGCGGTCGGGGGAATGGGTGCGGTCTGGGCGGCCGAGAGGGTCTGAGTGGCTGCGTCATCGGAGTCGTTCATGGCCCCACTCTATGGCCTCGCCGCCCAGGTCTTCAGCGCTCGCCCATGCCCGACGCATAGACTGCCCGCATGAGCCTGCGCGATCCGTTCACGATCCCCACTGCGTCCCAGGTCAGACCCGTGGGGAAGGCGCCGTACTGGACTCCGGGACAGACCGTGACCTGGACGTTCCGTCGTTTCGACTTCGACCGCGACCTCGCCGAGGTGGCCCGCCCGATGCGTGTCATCGCCGACGGGCCGTCCGGTTCTGTCCTGTGGTTGGCCGGGGGTACGCCGACGCAGGAGACCCGCATCGTCGGGTGGGAGGACACGAACGCCCACGATGTGCCGTTGAAGGCACGGTTCCGACCGCTGTCCGAGGCGCCGACGAGGATCAATGTCGAGGGCACATGGCGGGGTCGCGGGGTGCTCAAGATCGTCCCTCCCGAGGTTCCGTTCTCCGTGTGGGTGCTGCTCAAAGATGCTGGGGATGATGTCGATCGTCCAGAGTCCGGCGGCGTGCGGGTCGAGTGGTACATCAATCTTGAGTCCACGCACCGACGCAACGATGATGCGCTGTTCACCAGCGATCACATCCTCGATATCACCTTCCCGATCGCGTCTATTCCTCTGCACGCAGAGGACGGCCGGCTCGACCCGACCGGCGCCGTGTTCAAGGACGTCGACGAACTCGCCGCGGCGGCGAACTTCGGGGCGTGGCCGAGGGAGTGGTCGGAAGTCATCCGGGACAATGGCAGCCATCTGCTCGACCACCTCGGCGATTTCGATTGGGCCCTCGACCCCGAGTGGGAGACCGTGGCCCGCGACCTGGTGGGGAAGGCCCGATTGGGGCCCGCCTCGATGCCAGAAAAATCGTTCGATCAGGAACATCGGCGACCTCAGAATGGTTGTTATGACCGACAGCATCGGTGATCGTCGCGGATGCACCTGTCGCCGCAATGAAGCACACAAGCGAAGAATGATCTGCTGCTGAAAGGAACCGTCTCCATGACGACCAACCATCGGATTCGCCTGAATTCGCGCCCCGTGGGCGCTCCCACTGCGGAGAACTACCTGCTCGACGAGGTGCCTGTGCCGACCCCGGGCGAGGGCCAGGTGCTGCTGCGCACGCTCTACCTCTCGCTCGACCCGTACATGCGCGGCCGGATGTCGGACGCGAAGTCCTACGCCAAGCCCGTCGAGGTCGGCGATGTCATGGTCGGTGCCACCGTGTCCGAGGTCGTCGAATCCAATGCCGAGGGCTTCGCCGCCGGTGAGATCGTGCTCGGCTACGGCGGGTGGCAGGAGTATTCGGTGGAGTCGACCGGGCATCTGCGCAAGATCGATCCGGAGCTCGCACCGATCTCCACCCACCTCGGGGTGCTCGGCATGCCCGGGTTCACCGCGTATGCAGGTCTGCTCGAGATCGGTCAGCCGAAGGAAGGCGAGACCGTGGCCGTGGCCGCCGCGACCGGGCCCGTCGGGTCCGTCGTCGGTCAGATCGCTAAGATCAAGGGTGCGACCGCAGTCGGCATCGCCGGCGGTCCGGACAAGGTCGCTCACCTCGAGGAGCTCGGCTTCGACGTGGCACTTGACCACCGCACTGGGAACCTGCGGCAGGAGCTGAAGGAGGCGGTGCCGCAGGGCATCGACGTCTACTTTGAGAACGTCGGCGGGGAGGTTTTCGATGCTGTGCTGCCGCGGCTCAATACGTTCGCTCGCGTGCCCGTGTGCGGTCTTGTCGCCAACTACAACCTCACCTCGCTGCCCGAGGGGCCGGACCGTTCGGGAGCGCTCATGGGCAACATCCTGTCGAAGTCGCTGCTCGTGCGCGGATTCATCCAGACCGAGTTCGCCGAGCGTCTGACCCCGCAGTTCCTTGAGGACATGAGCGGCTGGCTCAAGGAGGGCAAGGTTCGCTTCCGCGAGGACATCCGTCCCGGTCTCGAGAAGGCTCCCGAATACTTCAACGATCTGCTCACCGGCGGAAACTTCGGCAAGATGGTCGTCGCCGTGGGCGCCGACAGCTGAGGCTGTCGGTTCATCCCTGAATCGGAAACGAGAAGGCGGCGTCGGCCAGTTCTGGTCGACGCCGCCTTTCTTGGTTGGTGAAGTCGGTATTGCTGTTCAGACGGGCATGTGCCTCGGCGAGCTCACGCGAAGTGACCGAACACCTCGGCGGGGTCGAGGCCGAAGCTCAGCGCCAGGTTGAGCACGATGCGGGCCTTGCGGGCATCGAGGATGCCAGCGGGCACGAGTCCCGCTTCGAGCAGGCCGATCTCGCCGCCCGGATAGCCGTAGGTGCGGTGCAGGCTCGCACCCGAACCAGTACGTGAGGCCAGCACCACGGGCATCCTCTCGGCTAGTCGAGCCACAGCGGGCAGCAACTCCTCGGGGACGTGGCCCCCGCCGACCCCGGAGACCACGGCGCCGTCGAAACCGGAACCGGCGATGAGATCAAGGGTCTCTTCCGGTTCGCCCATCCCCACCTCGGCGAGGGCGACCTTGCTCAGCTGAGACGGACGGGGAAGTCCGGCGAAGGGTGATTTCGGAGGCTGGGGCGCGTGCGGGAGATGGAGATCGTCTTCGCTCAGCCATCCGATCGCGCCGAGGATGGGCCCGGAGGAGAACGCCGCCGTCGAGGTGGTGTGCGCCTTCGTCACGAACCTCGGATCGTGGATCTCGTCGTTGAACACAAGGGACGCAGGCAGGTGTCTGACCTGGTCGGACAGGGCAGTGAGCGCGGCGGCCCGGACATTCGCCGGCCCGTCGGCTCCGGGCAGAGTCGGATTGCGCATGGCCCCGGTGACAGCGATATGAGTGCTCGAGTCATTGAGCAGCCAGAGCCCGAACGCGGACTCTTCAAGAGTGTCGGTGCCTTGGGTGAGGACGATGCCATCGGCCGTGGACGTGCGGGCGAGATCGACGACGTCGAAGAGCATCTCGAGGGTGACATTCGCGCTCGAGACCTGAGCGACCTGAGTGAAATCGGCCTGCAGATCCGGCCAGACCTGGTCGAGGCCCGCGGCCGCAGCGATCTCGGCTCCGCTGAGTGCTGGGGCAACCCCGCCTGATGCATCGGCGGTCGATGCAATGGTGCCGCCGAGAGCGGCCAAGAGCAGGTGAGGGGCGGTGCGGGGTGTGGTCTCAGGCATGATTCGAGTCTAACGTCAGTGGCCTTTGCTAGCCTCCACGCATGGACCCCGCCACCGTGCTCCGCTTGGCCAACGACCAAGCCATGCAGTACCCCTCGGTCGAGCTCGACCACCCATTCGGGCCGGACAATGCCGTGTACAAAGTGCGCGGAAAGATGTTCATGATGGCATACGAGCTGCGGGGAGTTCCGAGTCTCAACCTCAAGATCGATCCCCTCGACGGTGAGGTGCTGCGCGACGCCTATGCGGAGATCTCACCCGGCCATCACATGAACAAGAAGCACTGGATCACCGTCGCAGGGGAGGGAAGCGATGACGGCGGCGAACCCGGCGCCGCAACTGCCGGCGATCGTCTCGATCCCGATCTTCTCCACGACCTCGTCCTCGAGTCTTACTGTCTTGTCGTGGCCAAGATGTCCAAGAAGGACCGACCTGTTGACCCTGACACCTTCGGAGGGAGGAGCGACAGCCGTTGACCTCACTCGACTCGCGAATTGGCGTGCACCCGCCTAGGCGCAGAGAATAGTTCCTATGTCCGCCCTGTCATCCGCGCTCGCCTACCGGCGACTGCTCGAATCGAATGCCACCCTGCGCATGCTCCGGGCCGACAACCTCGCGGTCATGGCCGGAACCCTCGACGCGCATCTCGGCAAGCCCGGCACGAGGATGAACACCGAGGATCTGCACGAAAGCATCGATGCCGACCTCGAGGAGCTCCGCGACCACTTCGACCTCTCGCTGCGGACAGCGAAGGCCTACTGCGATGACTGGCGTCGCGCCGAAATCCTCGTCCGCCGGCCCGCCACCGCCGCCAGAGGCGAAACCTACGAACTCTCCGCCGCCGGCTTCGATGCCATCCGCATGCTCGAACAGCTGCGCACCCCACCACATACCGCCACCGAATCCCGGCTGATCAGCCTCGCCCAATCCGTGCGACAGCTGGCCATCGACACCGACCCGGACAGCTCTCGCCGCCTCGCCTCCCTGCGCGCCGAACGCGACCGCATCGACGCCGAGATCGCCCGTGTGCGCCGCGGCGATCCGCGCTCCGTCGTCCTCGACAGACGCCGCGCGAACGAACGCGTCTCCGACATCCTCCAGCAGGCGCAGGGACTGCCCGCCGACTTCGCCCGCGTGCGTGCCCGCTTCGAAGAACTCAATCAGGAACTGCGGGTCTCGATACTGGCCGCCGAGGACTCCCAGTCCCAAGTCCTCGACGAAGTGTTCCGCGGCGTCGATCTCATCGAGTCCTCGGACGAAGGTCGGACGTTCTCGGCGTTCTCCGCCCTCGTCCGCGACCCCGAACAGTCCGCGGCCTTCGACGACGACATCGCCGTCATCCTCGACCGGGACTTCTCCGCCACCCTCTCCCTGGCCACCCGCCGTTCCCTGCGCACCCTGATGCGCCAGATGAAGGACGGGTCTCACGAGGTTTCGGACATCCTCACCGAGTTCGCCCGTGGCCTGCGCCGCTACGTCCACTCCCACGAATTCCAACGTGACCGCGTCATGCGCACCCTCCTCCAAGAGGGCCTCGCCGCGGCCGCGCCCGTGTCGCAGGAGCTCAAACCCTACGACGAGATCGGCATCGACCTCGAACTCTCCAGCGTCTCACTCGGCAGCGTCGGCGAGGTCATCCTCCACGACCCCGAGGAGTTCGACGCCGGAGCGGAACTCTGCGAGGCCACGGACTCCGAGATCGACTTCGCCGAACTCATCGCTGTCGCCCGCGAATCCGAAATCGACTTCGCCGAACTCACCGAGAACATCAACTCCGTCGTCACCTCCACCCACGAGGCCTCCGTCGCGGAGGTGCTCGAAACCTTCCCCGCCACACAGGGCCTGGCCAGCGTCGTCGGCCTGTTGTCCCTGGCCAGCACCTATGGCCACGTCGATGTCGGCAACCGTGAAATCCTCACCTGGGCCGGCATCGACGGCATCGTCCGCACCGCCGCGATCCGCCGCCACTACTTCACCGAAGGCATCACCCTATGAGCCCCACCCACCACGACAACGACACAGCCCCCGCCGAGGTGGGGGCCGCCTCGGCGATGGAATCCACCGATTCTGCGGACGACCTCAGCCACAACCCCAGCGGTCTGTGGTCCGGTGACACCGGAACATTGGGAGAGCGCACCCGCCGAGTGCTGCTCGAACTGCTCAAAGGGCCGTATGTGTCCGGGACGCAGGCCCCGCAGCTGTGGGCCGCCCTCGTCGCGGACGAAGGTCTCGTCCGTTCGCGCCTGCACGATCTGTTCCTCGACCTCGTCATCGACCGGGTCGACGAATTCGCATTCACCCGCAAGATCGTCACCGAAGAGATCGACGCGCCCGCCGCGGTGCGCAGCGAACGACTCACCTTCCTCGACACGGCAATGCTGCTGGTGCTCCGGCAGCTGCTGTTGGCCGCGCCGGGGGAGAAGCGCGTGATCGTCGATCGCGAAGAGGTCTATGAACGCCTCGCGATCTACCGCACAGGGGACGAATCGACCTTCCACCGCAATCTCAACGGCGCGTGGTCGCGGATGAGCAACCGACTGCGTGTGCTCCACAAAGCCGGTGAAGACCGCTTCGAGATCTCTCCCATGGTGAAGTTCCTCATCGACGAGGACCGCGTGCGCGAGCTCATCGCCGTCTACGAACGCATCGCCGCTGGTGAGACCGATGCTGGAGAAATCGACGCTGACGAGATCGATGACGGCAAGTCTGATGACGGCGGGGACTCCATCGCCGAGGCGGTCGTCGACAAGACCGCCACCGACGCATCCGATGCCGATGCCGATACCGACATCGACGCCGACACCGAGGGGGACGACGCGTGACCGAAGCACTCTTCCCGCTCGATGCCGCCTTCGTCGCCGACCAGGCGCGTGCTCGCGGAGCGAACCGGCCCGACGTCGGCAGTCAGTGGCGCCTGAGCGAGATCCAGATCGCGAACTGGGGCACCTTCGACGCCGACATCCACCGCATCCCCGTCTCCCACAAGGGCCACCTCATCACCGGGCCCTCGGGCTCGGGCAAGTCCTCCCTCCTCGACGGAATCGCCGCAGTACTCACCCCGGACAAGTGGCTGCGCTTCAACGTTGCCGCTCAGACCGCGGGCGCGCGCCTCGATCAGCGCAGCCTCGTCAGCTACGTCCGCGGGGCCTGGACTCGCACCGCGGATTCCGAAGAGGACCGGGTCGTCAGCAAATATCTGCGTCCGCGCGCCACCTGGAGCGGAATCATCCTCCGCTACGACAACGGCAGCGACAAGCCCCTGTCGTTGGCCCGACTCTTCTTCATCAAGGGTTCGGGCACGAAAACGACGGACCTCTCCGACGCCTGTGTCCTCGAGCGCGCGGACCTCGACCTCTCCGACCTGCAGCACTATGCGCGCTCCGGACTCGAGACCCGCAAACTCAAGGCCGACCATCCTGATGCGGTGGTCACGTCGAACGGCCACCACGGAAAGTTCTATGCACGGATGCGCAAGACCTTCGGAATGGCGGACGAGTCCGCACTCCAGCTGCTGCACAAGACACAGTCGGCGAAGAGCCTGGACAGCCTCGACCGGCTCTTCCGAGACCATATGCTCGAAAGTCCGGTGACCTTCGACCTCGCTGAGACCGCCGTCGCCCAGTTCGGTGACCTCAAGGACGCTCATGACCATGTCGTCGAACTGCGCAAACAGCGCGATCATCTGCTGCAGCTGCGCGAAGCCGCCTCCCGTTTCGAGACCGCCAACGACATCGCAGCGAAGTCGATCGCGCTCAGCGAAGCTCTGCTGCCGTACCAGAAGCGGCGCGAGCTCGATATCCTTCGCGCCGACCTTTCGGCGCTGACCAGGCAGATCGTCGAACTCGAAGTCACCGCTGACCGCGCCAAACGTGACTTCGACGCCGCAGTCGACGAGTACGACTTGGCCCGACGGGCCACTTTGGAACTCGGTGGTTCCGAGGCCGAACACCTTCAGCAGCGCATCGACACCGCCGAAACCGAACGCCGCGCCATCGCCGAACGCTGGTCTGGGCTGGCTCGCCAGCTTGAGCAGGCCGGCATCGAGCACGCCCCGACCACTGCCGCCGAATTCGCCGAACTGCAGGCTCAGATCGCTTCCAGCCTCGACGACGACACGCAGGTCGCCGGACCCAGCCACGCCGATCACGACCGGTTCTCCCAGGCGAGGGCGAAGGTCCGCGAACTCGAAGGGGAGATCGAATCCCTGCGGCGGTCCGGATCGACCGTGCCGAACAACCTCATGACGATCAGGTCCGAGCTCGCCGCCGGCACCGGACTGAGCGAGAAGGCGCTGCCGTTCGCGGCCGAACTCATCGAAGTCGACCCCGACGAGGCCCGGTGGACGGGTGCCATCGAGAGGGTGCTGCGGCCCATGGCACTGACCGTCCTCGTCCGTTCTGAGAACCTCTCGGCCGTGCGCACGTGGGTGGATTCCCACCGCATCCGCGGTCGCCTCGTCTTCGAAGAGATCCCGCGCTCAGTGCCGAGTCCACGCCCCGTGGGCAGTGAGAAGTCGCTGGTCAACAAGGTGAATGTCAGCGACACCGGCTTCGGCGACTGGGTCCGGACCACCTTGTCCGAACGCTTCGACTTCGCCTGTGTCGACCACCCGGACGAACTCGACGACCATCCGCGCGCCGTCACCGTCAAGGGCCAGGTCAAGACCTCACGCACCCGGTACGAGAAGGACGACCGGCGGGCCATCGACGATCGCAGCCACTGGGTCCTCGGCGACCGCGAAGCGAAACTCGAAGCCCTCGTCGAATCCCTCAAGGAGGCTCAGTCGGAACTGGCCGCGGCCGAACAGGTGGTCGCGGCTGCTGATGCCGAAACCGCACAGGCCCACCGTCGCCGCGGCATCCTCGCCGGTATTCGCGAACAGTCCTGGCGCGACGTCGACCGAGACGGAGCGGCCGAGAAGGTTGCGACTCTTGAGCGTCAGCTGGCCGAACTCGAAGATGCCGACGGCGACCTGCAGCAGGCGATCGGCGCCGAACGCGAAGCCAAGGCGGTCAAGGACGCGGCCGAGACAGCGAAGAACGATGCCGACTATGCTCTTCGCCGAGCGAACGAGGAATCGACGCGTCTGCACTCGAACATGACCCGGATCGAGGACGACGTCAACTCCGGTCGGGTGGCGGAAGTCGAGGGCCACCTCGGCGAACAATTGGACGAACGGTTCCGGAAGATCCAACGCAGCATCAAGCGGGAGAACCTCGCCGAGGTGGGCCAGCAGGTCTCGCAGGTGCTGCAGGAGGAGAAGGACCGGGCGCAAGCCGATGCAAGTCGGTCGGGGCAGTCCGTGACTCGGTTGGCTGCCGAGTTCAAGGCCGCATGGCCGTCGGTATCGTCCCAGCTCACCGCGGAAGTCGATGATCGTCGGGCCTACCTGGCGATGCTCGATGAGATCGAAGCGCACGGCTTGCCCGATCATGAGAACCGGTTCCGAGATCTGCTGCAGCAGCGGTCCCGGGATCTCATCGGCGAACTCCTCAACGAGATCCATGCGGCTCCGCGGGAGATCGAGGACCGGGTCGCGCCGATCAACTCCTCCTTGCTGCGCTCGCAGTTCGACGAGGACCGGTACCTGCGGCTGAAGGTCAAGACCCGTCGGTCCGAGACCGTCAATGCCTTCATCGCCGATCTCCGCCTCGTGGCGAGCGGCAGCTGGGGTGAGGACGATATGGAGACTGCGGAGAGGAAGTACGACACCCTCGCCGAGGTGATGCGCCGATTCTCATCCAGCGAACACGTCGACAAGGTCTGGAAGAACCAATGTCTGGACACACGCCTGCACGTGAGCTTCCTCGCCGAGGAGATCGACGATCATGGTCGTGCACATGCCACCTACGATTCGGGTGCGGCGATGTCCGGCGGTCAGCAGCAGAAGCTCGTGATCTTCTGCCTGGCGGCAGCGTTGCGCTATCAGTTGGCGGACCCGGATGAGGCGATCTCGAAGTACGGCACGATCATCCTCGACGAGGCCTTCGACAAAGCGGATACGCGGTATACGCGGATGGCCTTGGACATCTTCATCGAGTTCGGCTTCCACATGGTGCTGGCGACTCCGCAGAAGCTGCTGCAGACGATCGAACCCTATGTGGGTGCGGCCACGTCGATCGAGAATCCGAGCCGGCAGAAGACCCTGACCTCGACGATGGTGTGGGACGAGACGGAGCGGGACGGGGCTGGAGCTGAGTCGGTCTCGGAGCCAGAATCGGAGTCGGAGTCAGTCGCTGGCGCTGGCGCTGGCGAAGAGTCGAGCAGTGCCGGAGCGGCCACGGAAGCTGAGGGATCGGACGGTGCCGGTGGGGTAGATGAGTCTGAGAAGGCGAACGGCTCCGACAGCATCCGTGTGGCCGGTGAAGTCGAGCTTGAGTTCGAGGATTCGGACGCCCAATGACGATGCTCTCCGTCGCCGAGGCTCGAGACAAGGCGCGCAATAAGCTTCAGAAATCGATGGCGGAGTGGGCATCTGGAATTACCGAGGGCGACTTCAAGTGCAAAATCGGTGAGTTGAACGAACAAAAGGCTCTAGCGAACCAAAATGCTGCGGCCGAATGGACAAGAGAATGGCGAAACGCCGAAGAATCGTACGGGCTGTCAGTCGAGTGGGTTTCTCGGAGCTGGTCGCGAGTTGGGCGACAGACGTTGCCGACGAAGATTCACCTTCATTCGCCGGATGAGATTGCAAAGTTTGTTGGCGACGAAGCTGAACGCGAATGGCGAATCTACAAAGCTCGAAGCTCGGTCGTCCGAGTACGTCTTGGCGATACCCCGACAGTTCGTAGGACTTTAAGATCAAAGTTGAGCCAGCTCGTAAAATTTGATTCTGCGGAGTTCGAGAACGTAGTTAGAGTTGTCGAATGGCTCAGAGACCATCATCAACAACCTATGCGTCCCCGGCAGTTGCCGATCCGCGGAGTCGATTCGAAATGGTTCTCCAACCATCGGTCACTAGTCATCATCCTGCTCAGAAGTATCGGGCACGAGGAAGCGGTGACCATTCTTGACGCGGAGCCGCGGGTGAAGATGCGCATGCTCGACCCGGCATTTCAACCGTGGGGACTGAGTTACGTCGAGGCCCCTATAAGTCATCTCTCACAATTGCCAATCACACCTAAGCTGGCCTTTGTATTCGAGAATTTGGAAACGGTGCTGGCGATGCCCGAGTGGCCGGGTGCTGTCGCTGTTCACGGAAATGGATACTTCGTGGATGCTGTCCAAAGTTTCGACTGGCTTCGAAAGGTCCGTGTGATCTACTGGGGCGATCTCGACTCGCACGGCATCGCGATCCTTTCGATTTTGCGGTCGTACTTGCCGGATGTTGAGTCGGTACTCATGGACGAAGCGACTCTGCTCGCACACCAGGATCTCTGGGTACCGGAACCGAAGCCGAGCACCGGCACTTTCGCACATCTCACCGGCACTGAGGAACGGGCCCTTGAACGGCTCCGCGCCGAAGGCCACGTTCGACTCGAACAGGAACGCATCCCGTGGGATACGGCACTGAACCGACTGCGGACTGCGGTCGGCGCGGAGACGGCGGGCTGCCTCGGCGAAGGAGCGGGTCGTGGCACGGGAACGGAGCGCCGCCTCGGCGAGGGCCCCGATGACGACCGATAAACCGCGCGGGGGGACTGGCCGCTCTCTGCGTCGCCGAACTGGTGTGCTGGGGTCTGCTCTACTACTCCCTGCCGGTGGCGGTCACCCCGATCTCTGACGATATGGGGTTGAGCCACACGACGGTGACGGCGGCGCTGACCGTCGGGCTCATCGTCTCAGCGCTCATGGGACCCAGCGTCGGGTGCCTCCTCGACCGGCACGGCCCGCAGCTGATCATGGGCGCGGGCACGGCCATCGGGGTACTCGCACTCGGGCTCGTCGCGATCGCGCCGAACCTCCTCGTGTTCTTCGCCGCTTGGATCCTCGCCGGATTCGCCCAGGCAGCGACGCTCTACCCACCGGCTTTCGCCGTCATCACCCGCTGGTACGGGGCGGAGCGGACGAAGCCGCTGACGACGACCACGCTCGTCGGCGGGCTCGCACGACGGTCTTCGCGCCGATCATCGCCTGGCTCATCGACAGCCTCGGCTGGCGGGGAACCTACGGTGTGCTCGCCGGACTGCTCGCTATCCTGGCACTGCCGATGCACCTGTTCTTCCTCAACCGCACCTGGACCGACGAGGCGGCCGCATCGACGGTGAAGTCGAGCCGGGCCGAACTGCGCCAAGTCACTCGACACCCGCGCTTCATCAACCTGCAGATCGCCGTTGCGATCGCCACATCCACCCTCTTCGCGGTGACGATCAACATCATCCTGCTCATCATCGAACGCGGTGTCGACTACAGTCTGGCGGCCATCGCCCTCGGGCTCGTCGGCTTCGGCCAGGTGGCCGGACGGTTCGGCTACCCGAGTCTGGAACGGCATTCGTCGACGCGGTCGCGGACGGTCATCCTCTTCGCCTCCGGTGCGGTCGGCCTGTGGCTGCTCGCTACGGTCCCCGGCCCGATCTGGCTGCTCATCGGCATCGCCATGCTCGGCGGCGGAGTGCGCGGCTGCATGACATTGCTGCAGGCCACGGCGGTCTCCGACCGGTGGGGAACGAAGAATTTCGGGGCCATCAACGGCGTCTTCGTCGCCCCGATCACCGCGGGCACGGCGCTCGCGCCGGTGGCCGGTCCGGCCTTGGCCGGAGTGCTCGGCGGCTATCCGATGATGGCGGTGGCGATGGCCGGATTGCTCACGCTGGCGACCCTGCTGTCGGCGCGGACGTGAATGCGAGATTCTGAAGCAAACGTCAGGCGGGGCGTGAGAGCACTTTCAGCAGTCGCGAATTGATGAAGAGACGGTCTCTTCCGACCTTGACGGTATCAAGCATCGACTGGGAAACAAGGTCGTTCAACCACTTTGAAGCCGTTGGTCGGGAGACCCCTCCGCGTTCTATGACGTCCACGATGCGGCAGTAGGGACGTTCGAACAAAAGGTCGAGCACGTCGGAGTTGGGGCCGACAGCTGTCTTCGCTCTCATTTCAGCGCGGAAGTTCTCTTGGAGTGCTTGGATTTCGTCGATGAGAGCAAGTGTGAGTGCGGCTGTCTGTCTTACTCCTTCGAGCATGAAGAGAATCCATTCCTCCCACGCTGACTTCTTTGTGACTTCGAGCAGCAGTCGGTAATACATGTTCTTGTTTTCAATGATGTAGCGGGAGAGGTACAGCACGGGCTCGCGTAGTAATCCGGATTCGATCAGCATGAGGATATTGAGTATTCGTCCGGTGCGTCCATTCCCGTCGGGAAACGGGTGAATTGCCTCGAAGTGATAGTGAGCCGCTGCCATGACCACTAAAGGATCGAGTGCGTGCTCCCCGTGGACAAAACGTTCCCAAGCGTCGAGTTTGTCGGCAATGACTTCGGGACCCTCCGGTGGGGTGTACCGAACAGTATGAGTAATGGGGTCCCCGATGAATGTTCCCGGAAGATCGCGGATCCGCATGTCTTGGCCATTGACGCTCGAACAGACCAGCCTGGTAATGATGGTGGACAGCGGGCGGGAATTCAGCGCCTCGATCCCTGTATAGAGAGCGGTTCTGTAGCGGAGCGTTTCCCTCGTCGCGGGGTTGGCATGGGTGCCCTCGACCGACGCGAGCTGGAAGAGTTCATCTGTGGTCGTCACGATATTCTCGATCTCCGAGCTCGCTTGTGCTTCCAACAGTGTGACTGCATTGAGCAGAATCGACGGATTGGGCAGGCGATGCACAGCCTGATCCAGAGCGGCGAGTTCGGCTCGCGCCTCAGTCGTTGCCTTGAGCACCTCTCGTGACTCCAGCTGGGCGATTGGCGGCGTGCTCAGTTCGTTGTATGGCTCTGTCGGCGTCCACATATGGCAAGTCTATTGCTACGTTCGTGAAAAGTGTAAAAAAATCGCCCTATTTTTTACACGTTTCACGAACGTGGAAAGCTGCTTTACACATCAATAGTGAGCGAATACCGGCCAAGTGAGGGCCGCCTCGGCGAGGCCGTTCCCAGACCGATACGGGAGATATTCCCGCATTCGTGGGTGAGGAATCGGACAGCCGCCCTGCTGGACTTCGGGGCTAGACTGAAAGTGGTGTCAAGGCCTCGATCACGGGGCCGCCCCTGCCGGGGCTGTGAATGCACCCCCGGTGCCATGGTTCAACGGAAGGAAATCAATGCCCACCGTCGCCAGCAACATCGTCGATACGCTCGTCGCCAGCGGAGTCAAGCGCGTCTACGGCATCCCGGGAGATTCGCTCAACGGATTCACGGACGCCCTCCGCGTGAACCCGCAGCTCGAATGGGTTCACGTCCGCCACGAGGAGGCCGCTTCCTTCGCCGCCAGCGGCGAGGCCGCCCTGACCGGTGAACTCGCTGTCTGCGCCGGCAGCTGCGGACCCGGCAATCTCCATCTCATCAACGGGCTCTTCGATGCCCAGCGTTCGCGGGTTCCCGTGCTGGCCATCGCCGCCCAGATCCCCAGCGACGAGATCGGCTCGAACTACTTTCAGGAGACCCACCCGACCGAGCTGTTCCGTGACTGCAGCGTCTACGTCGAGAACGTCTCCTCGGCCGAGCAGATGCCCCGACTGCTGCGCATCGCCATGCGCGAAGCGATCGAGAAGCGCGGTGTCGCTGTCCTCGTCATCCCCGGTGACATCGGTCTGTCCGAAATCGACGCCGCCGCCGAGGTGGTCAAAGGCTGCCAATCGCACATGATCCCGGCCGAATCCCAAATCGAGGCCGCTGTCAAGGCGCTCAACAAGGGCAAGAAGACGACGATCCTCGCCGGTGCCGGCACCGACGGTGCCCACGATGAGCTGCTCGCGATCGCCGAGAAGCTCCAGGCTCCGATCGTCCATTCGCTGCGTGGTAAGGAATTCGTCGAATACGACAACCCCTACGACGTGGGCATGACCGGACTGCTCGGATTCTCCTCCGGTTACGCTGCGCTCAAGGACTGCGACACGCTGCTCATGCTCGGCACCGACCTGCCCTACCAGCAGTTCTACCCCGAGGACGCGACTGTTATCCAGGTCGATGTGCGCGGTTCGCAGATCGGGCGGCGCACGAAAGTCGACATCCCGCTCGTCGGAACGGTTGCCGACACCGTCGAGGCCCTGCTGCCGCAGATCAAGCCCAACCGGAGCAGCACACATCTCAAGGCGATGACCAAGCACTATGCGAAGACCCGCAAGGATCTCGACGAGCTCGCGACCCCGTCGAAGCGGAGCATCCACCCGCAGTACCTCACCCGGCTCATCGACGAGATGGCCGATGACGATGCGGTGTTCGTTCCCGACGTCGGATCGCCGGTGGTGTGGGCGGCCCGCTACCTGACGATGAACGGCAAGCGCCGCCTCATCGGCTCCTTCAGCCACGGCTCGATGGCCAACGCACTGTCGCAGAGCGTCGGCGTCCAGTCGGCGTTCGACGGCCGGCAGACCATTGCGCTCGCCGGCGACGGCGGCCTGTCCATGCTGCTCGGTGAGCTCATCACGCTCACGCAGAACAAGCTGCCGGTGAAGACGGTCGTGTACAACAACTCCTCGCTCAACTTCGTCGAGCTCGAGATGAAGGCGGCCGGTTTTGTCACGTTCGGCACCGACCTCGACGATCCCGACTTCTCCACCATCGCCGAGGCGGTCGGGATCAAGGGCTTCCGTGTCGAGAAGTCCAAGGACCTGCCGAAGGTCGTCAAGGAATTCCTCGCCTACCCGGGGCCGGCTGTCCTCGATGTCGTCACCGAACGCCAGGAGCTATCGATGCCGCCGTCGATCACCGTCGAGCAAGCCAAGGGCTTCGCGCTCTACGCGATCCGCACGGTGCTCTCGGGCAAGGGCGACGAACTCATCGATCTCGCCCGGACGAACATCCGCCAGCTCTTCTGAGCTGAGTAAGGTCGCAGGTCCTGCGCCGCCTGCGCAAACTGGCGCAGAGCACGATAAGTGTGCGCAGATTGCCACTTGGGACACCCAAATGGGCAATCTGCGCACACTTATCCTTGTGGAAGCAGGCTCTGCGGTCCGATCGGTCTGAGGAAGCCAGGGGCGGCCGACCCACTCACTCGTGGAGGCCCTGCCACTCAACCCAGCGAGTAAGGCACCAGTGCCTGAGCGGTGACGAGGGCGGCGGTCATCGCCTCATGCCCCTTGTCCTCGACCGACCCCTCGAGTCCGGCACGGTCGAGCCCCTGCTGTTCGGTGTCGCAGGTCAGGACGCCGAATCCTACGGGCTTGCCGGAGTCGATGGCGACCCGGTTGAGGCCGTCGGTGGCGGCTTGGCAGACGTAGTCAAAGTGCGGGGTGCCGCCGCGGATGACGACTCCGAGGGCGACGACCGCGTCGAAGTGCGGTGCCAGGCGGGCCGCGGCGACGGGCAGTTCGAAGCTGCCGGGCACACGGATGAGCGTGGCTTCGGCTCCGGCCTCGGCGGCGGCGCGCTGGGCCCCGTCGACGAGCCCGTCCATGATCTGGGTGTGCCAGGAGGCGGCGACAATAGCGACGCGCAGGTCAGCGGCGTCGACGGTGAGGTCTGGTGCTCCGGAATGAGCCATGAGTGTGTCCTTTGTTCGAAAGCTCCGCAGAGCCTGGTTCGTGTCTGTGTGAGAGCGCGGTTCAGCTGGCGACGGCCCCGGCTGTGCCCGCGCAAGTACCGGATGTGCCCGCGACCTCCGGCAGTGAGAGCACATGGTGCATGCGTTCGCGCTTCGTGGCCAGGTAGTGCGTGTTCTCCGGCCGCGCCGCGACCTCGAGTGGGACCACAGCTGCGACCGTGATGCCCAGCTCTTCGAGAGCCGAGGTCTTCGCCGGGTTGTTCGTGAGCAGGCGGATGCGAGTCAGCCCGACCGAGCGCAGGATGGTCGCTGCGGCACGGTAGTCGCGGGCGTCGTCGGTGAACCCGAGGTCCCGGTTCGCATCTACGGTGTCCCGCCCCTGATCCTGCAGAGCGTAGGCGCGCAGCTTGTTGCGCAGCCCGATTCCGCGCCCCTCGTGTCCGGTCAGGTAGAGCACCGCCCCGCCGTGTTCGGCGATGAGGTCGAGCGCCAGGTCGAGCTGCTCACCGCAGTCGCACCGGTGCGAACCGAAGACGTCCCCGGTCAGGCACTCCGAATGCAGCCGCACGAGAGGCGCCGGACCCTCCGTGCCGGAATCCGGGGGCCCCGCAAACACGCCGAGGTGGTCATGCCCGTTGATCGTGAACGCGCGGGCCCGCAGGCTGCCGTGCTCCGACGGCAGAGCCACCTCCGCGGTCGCCTCAACCGACTCGTGACCGCCAAGCGCACCGGCAGCCGTCACCGAGGCGCTCGCCTCAGGGCGGGAATCGTCCGCCGCCGACGATAGGGCCGCCGGGGAGTCGTTCGACGCATTCGCGTCACGCAGCTCGAGGTAGGCGATGAGCTGTTCGATCGAGACCATGACGAGGTCGTGGGCGTCGGCGAAGGTGCGGACGGCGTCGAAGCGCATCATCGACCCGTCGTCGTGGACCACCTCGGCGATCATTGCCACTGGCTGAGCACCGGCCAAAAGCGCGAACTCCACCCCGGCCTCGGTGTGGCCGGGGCGCTCCCGGACACCGCCGTCCTTCGCGATGAGTGGGAAGACATGGCCGGGCCGGGAGATCGCCGCCGGATCAGGGCGGGCGGCGGCGAGCACCCGACCGGTCTCGGCGCGTTCGGCGGCGCTGATTCCCGTGGTCACCCCCACCCCATCGCAGCTGACCGTGTAGGCCGTACCCTTCGGGTCCTCGTTGTCGCTGACCATCGGCGGCAGTCGCAGGGCGTCGGCCCTGGCGGCGGTCATCGGTGCACAGATGACCCCCGAGGTGTGGCGGACGAAGAAGCCCATCGTCGTGGCGTCGGCGAACTCGGCGGCCATGATGAGGTCGCCCTCATTCTCCCGGTCCTCATCGTCGACGACGAGGACCGGCCGACCGACCGCGATGGCCGCGATGGCCGCATCGATGGGATCGAGGCGGCTGGCGTGAGCGACGGGATCAGTCATGATCGACTCCTTGCTGGGTGCTGTTCGACAGTGGCGAGCCCACCGAGGCGGGGCTCGAGTGAGTGGGGACCGTGCCGGCGGCGGTGTCGTTACCGGCGGCGGTGCGGAAGGACAAAAGGCGCGCGGTGTACTTCGCGAGGACATCGACCTCGACGTTCACGGCCGCGCCGACCGGCATCTGTCCGAACGTCGTGTGCGCCAGAGTGGCCGGAATGAGGCCGACCTCCACCCACGCGGAGGATGCGCTCGGCTCGGACACGGCCGTCAGCGTCAGGGAGACCCCGTTGAGGGCGATCGAGCCTTTGACCGCGGTCAGCGGTGCGAGGTCGTTCGGGATCCCGACGCGCAGGGTCGACCAGTCGGGACGGTCGATCCGGTTCAGGTGTTCGCCCCGGCCGTCGACGTGTCCTTGGACGACATGGCCGTCGAAGCGCCCTGAGGCGGGCGTGCAGCGCTCCAGATTGGCTCGGTCGCCCGTGCCCAGAGTGCCGAGTCCGGTCAGGCGGAGGGTCTCGCCCATGACCTCGGCGGTGAAGAGGCCGGGGCGCTGCTCGGTGGGCCTCCTCGTCGAGGTCAGGCAGACGCCGTTGACGGCCAGCGAGCCGCCGAGTTCGAGGTCGGCGACGAGGGCGCCGGCGTCGATGGTGATCGCGGCCGAATCGTTCGTGTGCTCGATGGACTCGACGGTGCCGAGTCCTTCGATGATTCCGGTGAACATGTGACTCCAGATTCTCAAGCGGTGGTCGGTGGTGACCGGAGGAGGGCGGCTATGTGCCTGGTTCGGGGGAGCCGGTTTCGACAGGCTCCGGACCCGCAGTTGCGAAGTGCAGCAGGAAGTCCGGGCCGAGCCGCGACACCGCCGGTGTCTCCGTGTCGTCGGGGATCAGCTGCAGCGCATCGGACAGGGTGTCGATGTCCAAGCCGTCGACGCTGCTGCGGCCGGGTCCGATGAGCATCGGAGCCTGATAGCAGAAGACCTCGTCGACGACCCCCGCGGAGAAGAACGCGCCCAGCACCGTCGGCCCGCCTTCGACGAGGAGGTGGCGCACTCCGGCGGCGTACAGCTCGTCCAGGGCCTCACGGACATCGTGGGTGCGCAGATGCAGAGCGTGCGGATTGAGAGCGAGAAACGATGTGACAGGCAGCTCCGAGGTGCCGAGCACGACGGGCCGTGGCTGGGCGTCGAGCGCGATTCCGTCCGGACCGCGGACATTGAGACGCGGATCGTCGGCCACGGCGGTGCCGGTGCCGACGAGGATGGCGTCGACTCGGGCCCGGACCTCGTGAGCGTGTGCGCGAGACTCCGCCGAGGTGATCCACTGACTGGTTCCGTCGGCGGCGGCGACGACACCGTCGAGGCTCTGCGCGATCTTGGCTGTGACGAACGGGCGCGCCTCGGCCGTCGACCGGACCCAGCGGTAATTGAGAGTGCGGGAGTCGTCTTCGTGCAGTCCCGAACGGACCGTCAGCCCTGCCTCGGCGAGCGTGGTCCCACCGCCGGCGGCCAAGGGATTCGGGTCGGGGGAGGCGAAGACGACGGAGGGGATCGCAGCGTTGGTGATCGCCTCGGTGCAGGGGCCGGTCCGGCCGTGGTGGGCGCAGGGCTCGAGCGTGACGAACAGCGTCGAGGTGGTCAGATCGATGTCGAGGTCGTGGGCGGTGGTGATCGCGTCCACCTCGGCGTGGGGCGTTCCCGCACCTCCGTGGTGACCGGTCACGATCTGCCGATCGGCTGTCAGGATTGCGGCTCCTACCAGCGGATTCGCTCCGCGAACACCTTCGCGGGCCGCATTGAGAGCGGCGATCATCGCCGCGGATTCGAGGTCCGTGAATTCCGCTGCTTCGCCTGGCTGCGCGCCCATGAAAAACCTCCCGAGCCTTCGCCGGGAGGGAGGATATTGCGGGTGCAACCATCAGGGCGTCTCAGTCGGGTGCGACGGTGCGGTCGAATGCACCGAAACACAGCGGCCGAGGCCACCATGCTCCTCCCATCCAGACTCTGACTGTCGGTTTCGGAATTTCACCGAATCAACCGCCTGCACGAATGCGAGCGGGTCGCGGACTGTGACCGCCGGTACGGAATTTCACCGTCCCCGGAACATGTGAGGCCAGAGTAGCATGACCATCACCGAGGCGGCCGTGAGGTCTGTCACATAGTGACAGCAGGGCGGGGCTGCGCTCGCGTCACCGTGATTTGCCAAAATGCATAACCTAGGTATATAAAGAAGTTATGGATGATGTGGATTCGGCCGAACTGGTCGCGCGGCTCGTTGTCGTCTCGTCGCGTCTGACCAGGGCGTTTCGACGAGTGATCGGCAACGAGAACTCTTTGGCGGCGCTGCGTGCGCTCGCCGTAGTCGAGCAGTATCAACCCGTTCGTGTCGGTCATTTCGCGCAGGGATATTTGAGTTCTCAGCCCGCGGCGACAAAGCTTCTCGCCAAGCTCGAGGAAGCCGGGCTCGTCGTGCGTGAGCCCAGTCCGACAGACGGGCGCGCCTCGCAGTTCTCACTCACCGAAGCCGGGCGGGAGAGGTTGGCGGAGAACCGCTCGATCATGATCGAGCAGATGCAGCCCTACTTCGAGTCGCTGAGCGTCGAGGAGCGGCAGAGCGTCGATCGTGCGCTCGGACTGGTCTCGGACTTCCTCAAGGACCGTCACCCGGTCGACGGCGTCGACGAACCCGACAACGAATCGGATCCGGAACCTACTGCGGGCTAGCCGCCGAGCACATCTCAGTTTTTCAACCACGTTTCCGAAGCGGATCTCGCAAGCGGAACGCACCATAGGAAAGGGAACGCGACCAGCAGATGAGAGCGTCAGCAGACAACGAAACACCAGGGGACGAAACACCCGGCGATTCCGGGGCGGGAGCGTCGATCCTTCGCCAGCCGCGTGCCGTCTGGGCGGTCGCGTTCGCTGCGGTCATCGCCTTCATGGGCATCGGTTTGGTCGATCCGATCCTGCCGGCCATCTCGGCCGAGCTCGACGCCACCCCCGCCCAATCGATGCTGCTGTTCACCAGCTATCTGTTCATCACCGGCGGAATGATGTTCTTCACCAGCTTCCTGTCATCCCGCATCGGTGCGAAGACCACGCTGCTCATCGGTCTCGTGCTCATCGTCGCGTTCGCGGCTCTGGCTGGATTCTCCGGTTCCGTGGACCAGATCATCGGCTTCCGTGCAGGTTGGGGTCTCGGCAACGCGCTGTTCATCTCCACCGCTCTGTCGACGATCGTCGGTGCTGCTTCCGGGGGTGCGGACAAGGCGATCATCCTCTACGAGGCGGCGCTCGGCGTCGGCATCGCCACCGGCCCGCTGCTCGGCGGGCTCCTCGGCGGAATCTCCTGGCGGGGGCCGTTCTTCGGCACCGCCGTCCTCATGGCCATCGGCTTCATCGCGATCATCGTGCTGCTGCCCAGCGGCACGAGCTCGAACGGAGCGTCGGCGGAGCCGATCAGGCTCAGCGCCACCTTCCGTGCGCTGGCTCGCCCGGGTGTGGCCATCCTCGGCGTCTCCGCTCTGCTGTACAACTTCGGCTTCTTCATCCTGCTGGCCTACAGCCCATTCCCCGTCGAGGCTGCCGCCGCGAAGCTGGGCATGGAGGACTTCGGCGCCATGGGCCTCGGCTACGTCTTCTTCGGTTGGGGCATCTGCGTGGCGATCACCTCGGTGTTCGGCGCTCCCGTGCTGACCAAGCGGATCGGGCGTCGTCGCAGCCTCATCGTCACCCTGGTCGCACTGGCCGTGCTGCTTGGCGTGATGTCCTTCCTCGTCGAGTCGCTGGCCGGGATCATCGTCTGCATCATCGTGGCGGGCATGCTTCTGGGCGTGCTCAACACGGTGTTCACGGAATCGGCGATGGAGGTCAGCGACCTGCCTCGCCCGGTCGCATCTGGCACGTATTCGGGTGTGCGCTTCATCGGCGGTGCGGTGGCGCCGATCGTTGCCGGTGCGGTGTCGGAATCGATCAGTGCAGGATCTCCGTACCTCTTCGGTGCGGGGGCCGTGCTGCTGTCGGTCGTCGTCATCTCACTAGGGTGGAAGGCGCTGCGCCGCGTCGACGGGCACCTCGATGAGTCGCCGGTCGACGAGGCTTATGCCCTTACCGGAGGCGACGCCTGAGTCTCACGTCCGTTTCGAGGCTGGGCACCCGGGACTGAACCCGATGTGGAGTGCGGCGCCCGCGCAGACAGTTGATCTGTGCGGGCGCCGTTTCCGTGTCCGGATCATGACAAGTGAGTGAATCAAGAGCTGTGTTGCAGATCTGAAACCGGTTCGATAAATGATGACGAAGAGCCTAGGGCAGAATAGATTTCGCGCAATCTGAAGATCGACTGAGAGAACTCTGCTGATCGACGACGGAATGCGACCAGAAACGTCACCTACAGATGAAGGTCATCATGTCCTACGACGCGAATGCAGCATACAACTCAGACGCACCCGGTCAAGGGGCGCCAGGAGCCGGAATGCCGGCCGGCCAGGGCTACGGAGGTCAGGGCTTCGGAGGTCAGGGCTACGGTGGCGCACCCCGCGGTGCCGCCAGCCCCGATGACCTCTCACTGCCGCTCTACGGCGCATCCTTCGGCCAGGCCGTCAAGCGCTTCTTCAAGAACTACGCGAAGTTCAGCGGGCGGGCCTCGCGCAGTGAGTTCTGGTGGGCGACGCTGTTCTGCGTTCTCGTTGCGCTGGTGCCCTACATTCTTGTCGTCATCGGAGCCGTGATGATGGCGGCGTCTGCTTCCGCCGATCCCTACGGGGGCGGGGCGCCCTCGGGCGGCGGCGTTGCACTGATGGGCATCGGCGGAGTCCTTCTCGGCGTGTTTGTCCTGGCCACGATCGTGCCGTCGATCGCTGTCTCCTGGCGCCGCCTCCATGATGCAGGCTTCTCCGGCCTCTTCTACCTGCTCAACCTGACCTCTATCGGCGGAATCGTTGTGCTCGTCATGGAGATCATGCCGCCTAAGCCCGAGGGTCAGCGCTTCGACGTCTGATTTCGAGGTCTGACTGCGGCGCCTGTGCTCGGACGGAGCATCACGTCTAGTTGCTGACACGTAACACAGCTGCGCAACCATCATGCCCCGTCAGTGTCATCTCGCACCTTTGCAACGGTGCACGATGCCGCCGGCGGGGCGTTGTGCTGCCGGGAGGGCGCATTGCGAGGACCGGGGCGAGGTGCGACGTGTGGTGGGAATGGAACTCGGCGGTGCCCGATGCGCGACTGCAATCCCCTCGCCGAGGCAACCCGACCCCTGAAACCGCGTTGCAGCCCCGGCTGTCTAGAGGGTGCCGCGGTCCCATCGAAAGACCGCCCGATAGCCTCTGTACAGAGAATCGATGTGCAATTCGTGACATCTGGGTCTTCCCAAGTCACTCTCCCATCATTTCCATGAGAGAATTCACTTGCGTTACCAACCGGTAACTTCATGTGGAGTCGCCCGCTTCACAACCCCACGTGCCGGTAGTGGCGTATTCTGCAGTCACCTGCGCGGTGCAGAGATCTCCGGCACTGACCGGATCGACAAGGGCACAGACGATTGGGAGCGATGGCTATGGAGAGCACAACGGACACTCTCGCCGAGGACGCCGACATCGACGCGCCAGCGGTCTCGCTGCGCGGTTGGTCCCTGTCCGGAAAACAAGGCGATGTGTTCACCGATATCGACCTCGAGGTGCCGACCGGCGCCATCGCCGTCGTCCGCGGTCCCGCCGGCAGCGGGAAGACCTCCTTCCTGCTGTCCTTGGCTGCGAGGATGCGGGTCTCGGACGGGGAGGGCCGCCTCGGCGATATCGATATCCGCAAGCAGGCCCGCGCCGTGCGCGGGCAGGTCGCGGTCGGACATATCGCTGGGCTGACGGACCTTGAGGACGATTTCACGGTCGCTCAGCACGTCGCCGAACGACAGATCATGCTGCAGCCCTGGTATAAGCCGTGGGCGTCGAAATCGACATTGCGCGAGGTCATCGGCCTCATCCGGGACACTTTCACCACGGCCGGTGAGATGATCGACGAACTCCCGCCGGGGACGTTCTCGAAGCAGGACGCCCAGCGCGCGGACTTCCTCATCGACGATGACGGAGAGGTATTCGTCTCCGAGCTGAGCGAGCTGCAGAAATTCTTCCTCGAATTCGGGCTGGCAAGCCTCAGCCGCCCACCTGTCGTCGTCATCGACAACATCGACTACCTGCGCGAATCCGCCGACCGAGCCCGTGCTTGGGCCGGGATCCTCATCTACCAGCAGCTGCGCAGATCACGGGATCCCGAGGACCTGCTCACGGTCATCGTCTCCTGCGAGGACTCGAGCGAACTCGACATCGCCACCAGGTCGCTCGGCTCCCGCGCGGAGCCGACGATTGTCGAACTCGAACTGCCGCCCCACCCTCCCGCTCATCGCGGGTCCAAACACTGAACTTCCTGCCCCACGTACACGAATCCGAGGAGATTGCCGAATGTTCTTCCTGCCCTGGTTAGAACTCTCACGATTCAAACGTCACACGATCACGCGCTTGGCGATGATCGTCATCATCGTCATCCCGTCGATCTACGGCGGGCTGTACCTGGCCTCGAACTGGGACCCGACCGGGCACCTCGACAAGCTGCAGGCAGCGGTCGTGAACGAGGATACCGGCGCCGAGAAGCCCGACTCGGACGGAGAGAAGCTCGACGCCGGTCAGGAACTCGTCGACGAGATCACGCCGAAGGGCGAAGGCGGATTCGACTGGGAGGAGACCAGCCAGGAAGAAGCCGACGAGGGGCTGGCCGAAGGGAAGTACTTCGCGGTCCTCGAGATCCCCTCGGACTTCTCCGAGAAGCTCGTGTCGACCGGCGGTGACGATCCGGAGCAGGCAGGGCTGCGGCTGCGCACCGACGACGCCCACAACTTCATCGTCGGGCAGATGGCCGGGACCATCCTCTCCGAGATCAAGGACGGACTGAGTCAGACGACGACCGCCGAGTACGTCAAACAGGTGTATCTCGGATTCAACGATATCCACTCCGAGACGGAGAAGGCTGCAGACGGTGCGGCCGAACTGCACGACGGAGCAGGCCAACTCCACGACGGTACCGGCGAACTCGTCGGTGGGACGACGAAGCTCGACAAGGGCATCGGAACCCTGCAGACCGGGCTCATCGACCTCGATAAGGGTGCAGGTGAACTGAAGAAAGGCAGCGGCGACCTTGCCGACGGTGCCGATACCCTGGCCAAATCCACCACCGAGGCGAAGAACGGTTCGAAGAAACTCGCCGACGGCGCAGGGCAGGTCGCCGACGGCACCTCGGAGCTGCGTGATACCGCCGACGAGGCCACGAGGAAGGCCGAGGACGTCAAACGCAAGGCCGATGACGTCGTCGATGGTGCCCGCCCCAAGCTCGAGCGCGCCGAAGGGGACTTCGACGATGCCCGAACCACCGTGCGCGGGGACATGGACGAGCGGATCAAGCAGCTGCAGGAGGACTATCCGGACGACCCGAACGTGCAGAAACTCGCCGAGGATGCCGACAGCCTCGGCGAGGACCTCGATTCCGCGCACAAGCGCGCCTCGGATGCCAAGGATGAAGCCAAGAGCCTCGAGGACAAGCTGACCGACGCTGTCGACGGGGTGATGGACAAGATCCGTACGGCGGATAAGAAGATCGGTCAGCTCGACGACGGAGCGCAGAAGGTCGCGACCGGTGCCGACGACCTCCACTCCGGGCTGATCAAGCTCGACGCCGGAGCGGGCAAGCTCGCCAAGGGAGCCGGTGACCTCCATGACGGGGCCGTCCAGCTCAAGGACGGCACGGCGAAGGCTAAGGACGGAGCCGGTGATCTCAAGGACGGATCGGAACAGCTCGTCGACGGGTCGACCGAACTCGACAAGGGCGCGGATAAACTCGATGACGGCTCCGGCGAACTCGCTGACGGGCTGCAGAAGGGACTCGAGCAGATCCCGACCTATGACAAGAAGGACCGGGAGAACCGTTCGGATGTCGTGGCGGTTCCCGTCGACGCCGACAAGGTCAAGGACAACGCGGTCGACACCTACGGCGAAGGACTGTCCGCGTTCTTCGTCTCCTTGGCTCTGTGGATCGGCGGAATGATCACCTATATGGTCATCAACGCCATTCCATATCGGGCGCTGTTCTCATCGGCGACTTCGTCGCGCATCGCCTGGGCCGGCTACGTTCCCGGGCTCCTCTTCGGTATCGCTCAAGTCGCAGTCCTCTACGCGATCCTCGCCTTCACCTTGGACTTCTCGGCCGGAGCGTGGCTGTGGACGCTGCTGTTCTCGATGCTCGCGGCGGCCTGTTTCCACTCCGTGCACCAGTTGTGTGTCGCGGCCTTGGGCGGTGTCGGCAGGCTGATTGCCCTGGTTCTGCTGATGCTGCAGATCGCATCGGCAGGCGGAACCTATCCGGTGGAGACGGCGCCGAAGATATTCCAGATCATCTCGCCGTTCCTGCCGATGACGCACGCGGTCAAGGGCCTGCGGACCCTGGTCGCTGGCGGCGACATGTTCATCGCCGCGCAGGCGGCAGTGGTCCTGCTGCTGATGACTGCAATCTGCCTGGTCGCCACAACCGTGGTCTGCAGCCGCAAGCGCATGGTCACGCTCACTCAGCTCCACCCGAGCCTGCAGCTGTAGGCCGGGGGCGGGCGCAAGGCGTGGGTCGCCTCTGGCGTTGTGGCCGCAGGCGGCGGCTCAGTCGTCGAGGTAGCGCAGGTACCGCTGCGGGTCGTGGAGGAAGCGGCGCCAGTGATCGACCATGTCGAGGTCTGCCCATCGGGATTCGCGCAGTCCCCAGTCGCCGACCTCGACGATCTTCGCATTGTCGGCCCGAGCGAGGATGGGGGAGTGGGTGGCCATGATGGTCTGCAGGCCCTTCCGCTGGCGTTCGCGGATGAGCTGAAGAAGAGTCAGCGAGGCAGTGAACGACAGCGCGCTCTCCGGCTCGTCGAGGATCCACAAGCCCAGCTCCATGAAACGGCCCGTGAGCATGTCGACGAACATCTCACCGTGCGATCGCTGCGCATAGTGATGGCCACGCATCGAACCGACGTCCATGAGATAAGCCATGTTCTCGTGCATCGTTTCAGCGCGGAGGAAGAACCCGCTGCGGTTCGTCGTCGCTCCGCGCACGATCTGCAGGTGTTCACTCAGTTCAGGAGGAGCCTCGGCGTGATCGCGCACCTCCCAACCGGAGCCGCCGCCGTGCGGGAGGTCGAGAGCCGTGGCGATGGCCTCGATGATGGTCGACTTGCCGGAGCCGTTCTCGCCGACGAAGACGGTCGTGCGATCGAATTCGAAGCCGGCCAGAGCGTCACGGACGGCGGGCAGATCACGCAGCCAAGGGCTCAGCCTCGGTGGTGCATGGGCGTGCTCGGCCACTGAACGCAGCGGCAGATCGACTCGGGTATCCATGTCTGCGACGGTACCAACGGGCACTGACATCGAACACGGAGTCGGTCGCCTCGGCGCAGCGCTTACCCGAGTGCCAGCCGCACGGCCAGCGCCACGAGCACGACGGCGATGACGACGTCGAGGACCTGCCAGACCCGCGGCCGTCCCAAGTAACGGGAGAGCCCGCGGGCCCCGTAGCCGATGGTGAGGAACCAGCTGATCGAGCCGAGCATCGCCCCGAGAGTGAACGGCCACACCCCGTCGGGGCCCTGCTGGTTGGCGAGGTTGCCGAGCATGACGACGGTGTCGATGTAGACGCCGGGATTGAGGAATGTCAGCGCCAAAGTGGTGAGGATGATGGACTTGAGGGTCCGCTGGTGGGTATCGGCCTTCAGCCCGGTGGCTTCGCGCGCCGATTTCAGGCTCGTCCACGCGAACCACAGCAGGTACGCCACACCCAGCCAGCGCAGGACTTCGAGCACCCATGGTGCCAGCAGCACGATCGCCCCGATCCCCACCGTGCCCGCCGCGATGAGCAGGACGTCGGCGACGATGCAGATGGTGACGACGACGCCGAGGTGCTCGCGCCGGATCCCCTGCCGCAGCAGGAGCGCGTTCTGCGGGCCGACGGCGATGATGAGCGACCAGCCGGTGAGGAGTCCGGTGACGAGATGAGTGAGCACGGACTCAACAGTAGAGACCGGCTGAGAAGAAGAAAAACAACAGAATGTGCATCTGATGCACAATTGCTTCATGAACATCGATCACGTCAAAGCGCTCGCTGCCGCTGTCGACGAAGGCACCGTCGAAGGGGCGGCCTTCGTCCTCGGCATCACCGCCTCGGGCAGGTGCTCATCCGACGAACGAATCCGATCACCGTCACCGAGGCGGGGCGGGCCATCCTCCGCTACGCCCGGCAGGTCGAGCTGCTGGAGTCCGAGGCGCTCGCTCGGCTGCACGGCATCGACGCCGACTCCCTCGGGGAGGGCGGATCCGGCGACCGGGGTCGTGAGCCCACCGTGCTTCGGGTGGGGGTGAATGCCGATTCGATGGCGACGTGGTTCCGCCCGATCTTCGCCGAGGCGGCCGCCTGGGACGATGTCGTCCTCCGCATCGAGATGGTCGACCAGGACAAAGCGCTGCCGCTCTTGGCATCGGGTGAGGTGCTCGGCACGATCACCTCGACGGCGACCGGCGGGTACGGGACGACGGTCGCCGAGCTCGGGGCGATGCGCTACACCGCCGTGGCCGAACGCTCCCTGATCGATCGGCATTCCACCGGCACCGAGGCGGATCTGACCAGGTTGCCGATGGTGAACTTCGGCCAGGATGACGACCTGCAGTTCGAGTTCCTCCGCCGCTGCGGAGTCGACGGGCGGCCGCCGATGTCGGTCGTGCCGGGGTCGGCGGAGTTCGCGGCCGCAGTGGGGGCGGGCCTCGGTTGGGGGATGGTGCCGGTCATGCAGCTCGACGGTTTCGAATCCGACCTCGTTGAGATCGGTCCCGAGCCGCATATCGACGTCCCGTTGTACTGGCACCACTGGACTCTGGCCTCGGACAAGCTCTCTCGCCTGACCGGCGCGCTGCGCCGCGTTGCCGCCTTCATGCGGTGAGCGGGCGAGGCCGGATTGCGGTGATTCTATACTGGGCAGATCAGGAGCTGAGGAGCTTGTCGATCGTCCACTTGACCTGTTTATGTGCGGCGTCGACGGTCATGGTCTCGGGCGAGATGATCGAGTGCAGGGCGATGCCGTCGACGGTGGTGAAGAGCGCTGTGGCGGTCGGAGCCACCTCGGTGGGGTCGATGTGCCCCTCCTCGGCGAGCAGATTCAGCCAGCGATGCAGACTGTCATAGGTGACTCGGTGGCCGTGTTCGAGGAGACGCCGGGACACTGCCCGCTTCTCGGCGCCGAGAGCGTGCAGGTGCATGGAGAACCAGGTTTCGAGCTGCACATCCCGATGCTCATGGGTCGGCAGAAACTGGGCACAGCACTCATAGAGCCGGTCGGCCGGGGCGAGGGCCGCATCGGCGATGGAGAAATCCTTGACGACGGTGTCGATGGAACGCAGCGCGACCGCCTCGTGGAGGTCTGCCTGGGTGGGGAAGTAGTGGCGCAGCGTCGACGGTCCGACCCCTGCTTCCTTGGCCACGGCGCGCACGCTGAGATTGGCCTCGCCGGGTCCCGACCGTTCCGCCAGCCGGATGGCCGCGGTGATGATGTCGTCTCGCTTCGACAACCGAGCTCCTTGCGTCATTGACATCGGTGCATTGCTTCAGTGTATAGTACATTGTACTAGTACGGTGTACTAAAGCGTTGAAGCGACGCGGCAGGAACAGTGTGCTGACCCGACCAGAGGACCCCAACGGAAGAAGAGAGAGCCCTCATGATCGACAGTCTGCAGGAATTCGCCGGAAGTTTCCCCGACTGGCTGCAGTGGGCGGGCGTTCTGCTCGTCTCCGCTATCCCCTTCGTCGAGTCGTACTTCGGCTCCGTGATCGGCGTGGCAATCGGCTTGCATCCCGTTGTCGCAATACTGGTGGCCGTCATCGGCAACGTCGTCTCGATGCTCGCCTTCGTCTACGGAGCCGGCGCGATCAGGGACAAAGCGACGAAGAACAAAGAGGTCGAGGAGAAACCGAAGCGGCAGCGGCTCAAGCGCATGTTCGACAGATTCGGCGTGCCGGGAGTCTCGTTGCTGGGCCAGACACTGCTGCCCTCGCAGATCACCTCATCGGCAATGGTCGGATTCGGTGCGAATCGCAATGTCGTGGCTGTCTGGCAGATCATCTCGATCATCCTCTGGGGCATCCTCTTCGGTGTGCTCGCCACCCTGGGCGTCGAGTACGCCCTGCGCTGAGCCGAGGTGGCTCTGACCGAGCCTCGTATCGATGTGCTGACCACATTGTGATGCGGCGCAGGGAGCGGCCCGCGGTGTCAGTGCCTCCACCTAGACTGGCCCCATGACGGAATCCACCCCGACATCCCCACCCGCTGCCGACTCACCCGGCACGCCTGACGACTTCGCGATCGAGGCGCAGCGCATCCTCGCCGAGCTCACCGCGAACCCGACCGCGCAGTTCCGCGACGGCCAGCTCGAGTCCATCCGCGACCTCGTGCAGGGCAAGAAGCGCGTCCTCGTCGTCCAGCGCACCGGGTGGGGCAAGTCGGCCGTGTACTTCGTCGCCACCCGTATGCTCCGGGCCTCGGGCACCGGGCCGAGCCTCATCATCTCCCCGCTGCTGGCGCTCATGCGCGACCAGATCGCCGCAGCCGAACGCGCCGGAGTCCGCGCCGCCAGCCTCAACTCCTCGAACGTCACCGAATGGGACTCCGTGCTCGAGGACCTCAGGGCCGGCAGCCTCGACGTCCTCCTCGTCTCCCCGGAGCGGCTGAACAATCCGCAGTTCCGCGACGAAGTGCTGCCGCAGCTGCTGGCCTTCCTCGGCCTCATCGTCGTCGACGAAGCCCACTGCATCTCCGACTGGGGCCACGATTTCCGCCCCGACTACCGCCGCATCGGCCGGATACTGTCCGAACTGCCGCGCGACACTCCGGTGCTCGCGACGACGGCAACCGCGAACTCCCGCGTCGTCGCCGATGTCGCCGAACAGCTCGGCGATGACACCACCGTCGTCCGCGGCGAACTCGCCCGCGATTCCCTGCGTCTCGGAGTCCTCGGCGGGCTCGACGCCAGTGCCCGCATCGCCTGGCTGGCCTCGCACTTGAACGACTTCACCGGGTCCGGAATCGTCTACACGCTCACCGTCTCCGCCGCCGAGGACATCACCCGAATGCTGCGCGAACAGGGCCACGAGGTCAGCGCCTATACGGGCCGGACCGATGCCGAAGAACGCGCCGAACTCGAACAGCAGCTCAAGGACAACCGGCTGAAGGCGCTGGTGGCCACCTCGGCGCTGGGCATGGGATTCGACAAACCCGACCTCGGATTCGTCATCCACATCGGCGCGCCCTCCTCGGCCGTGGCCTACTACCAGCAGGTCGGCCGCGCCGGCCGCGCCACGGACTCCGCCGACGTCCTCCTGCTGCCCGGTGCAGAGGACGAACAGATCTGGGAGTACTTCGCGACCGCGTCGATGCCGAACCAGGGCGACGCGAATGCTGTGCTCGCGGCCCTCGCCGAGGCGGACGGCCCCCTGTCCGTGGCCCGCTTGGAGACCTTGGTCGGAACCAAGCGCTCCCGCCTGAATCTGCTGCTCAAGACCCTCGAGGTCGAAGACGCCGTGACGAAGGTCAAAGGTGGGTACGCCTCGACCGGGCTGGGGTGGACCTATGACCGGGATCGCTATGAGAAGGTCGCAGCCGTCCGAGCCGAAGAGGCCAAGGCTATGCTCGATTATGAGGCGACCGGGCAGTGCCGGATGGAGTTCCTCATCCGTCAGCTCGACGATCCCGACCCGCACCCGTGCGGTCGCTGCGACAACTGCGCCGGAGTGTGGTTCTCTGCCGAGATCTCCGACGAACAGCGCCAGGCCGCGGCGGGGAACCTGCACAAGATCGGTCTGCCCATCGAGCCGCGCAGCACCTGGCCCAGCGGGCTGGCCAATATCGGTGTCCCGCTCAAGGGCCGGATCCCGGCCGAAGAGCTCGCCGAGGAGGGGCGTGCGATCGCGCGTCTGTCCGACCTCGGGCAGGGGCAGACCCTCCGGTCGTTCCTCGCCCCCGATGCTCCCGATGCGGAGGTGCCCGGTCGGATCGGCAAATGGTGCCTCGACGTGCTGGCGCAATGGGATTGGAAAACACGGCCCGAGTTGGTCGTATCGATCCCGAGCAATCGCCGTCCCGTGACGGTGCGGTCCCTGGCCGCGAATCTCGCTTCTGCCGGTCGTCTCGTCGACGGTGGTGAGCTGCTGCAGGTCGGCGACCACGGCACACCTGATGTCAACAGTGCCTTCCGCGTCAAGGACCTCTATGAAGCCTTCGTTGTTCCTCCCGACGTCGAGGAGGCGGTGGCCGGGAAATCAGTGCTGCTCGTCGACGACGAGGTCGTCTCGCGGTGGACGATGACGGTCTGTGCACGATTGCTGCGCAGGGCAGGAGCCACCTCGGTGCTGCCGTTCGCGCTTGCGCTGCGGGCCTGAGCAGTTCTCACGCTCTGCGGAGGTCGCGGACCAACCTCGGCGTTGACCAGCGTCCGACCTGCCCGGCCCACATCGACCAGGGGTAGGAGAGCCGAAAATGGAAGTAGTTGACGCACTCGGCGACCGCGAACAACCACACGGCGATGATGAGAACCGCGCTGAGTGAAGTTCCGGGCCACGTGACGACGATGCCGATACCGGATGCGAGAAGGACGAGTGGGTTGATGATTCGCAAGCTCCGATAAACGCCGGCGGTCGTGCGAGGGATCGGGCCAGGCAGATGATGCCGCGCGAGCAGCCAGTAGATCCCAGCCTGGACGAGGATGAAGAGCAGCGGCAACAGCGCTGACCACAGAGCGGCCTCGGCGCCGTCGGCGGCGATGAAGGGGAGTTGTGTCGGGACGAGTGCGAAGACCGCTGCGGCGACGATCTCTCCGAGCCCAAGGCTGAGGAATCGCCGCCGCAGCGGTTCAAATCGATCGGTGTCAGTCACGGCCGGATCAGTGACTGCCACAGAGCAGCCGACCGAACCAGTGTCTGGGCGCCTCCGTGACGGTCACAGATTCTGCTGCAGCTGGAACGTCGCTCCCTCCGGGTCGGTGACCGTGACGATGCGACCGTACGGGGAGTCTTCCGGACCGGCGAGCACTGTGCCGCCGAGCTCTGTCACCTTTGCTGCCGCGGCATCGGCGTCTTCGACGTTGATGTAGGTGCGCCAGTAGGAGTTCTGTGCCCACTGACTGGCATCACAGATTCCGGCCACAGCCTCGTCACCGTCGCCGTGCGTCGAGTACGGGAACCCCTCCATCGGGGTGATGTCGAATGAGAAGACCCACCGGGCTGCCACATGCCGATGGGTGATCCCGTCGGGTCGACGACGACGGCCATCTGACCGAGCGGGCCGACGGGCATGGGGCCGACGACTTCGGCGGCTCCGGCGCCCAGCGCAGCCTGATAGGTTCCGGCGATGTCGCCAGTGTGCAGGTAGGTCGACCAGGCTGTGGGCATTTCCGGGCTCGGGGTGCCGTCCATGTTCATGGCTCGCATGGCGCCGCCGACGTTGCCTCCGTCCTTCGTGATCATGTTGTAATGGCCGAAGTCCTCACCCAGGTCGGCGAACTCCCAGCCGAAGAGCTGAGTGTAGAAGTTCTGGGCGGCCTCGCAGTCCTGGCAGACATAGTCGATCCAGATCGGCTGGCCTTCGCGGGGATTGGCAGGCATTGCGTCTCCTCTTGTGGTGGGGTGGAGGTGAGTTGCCGTGGATGATGCCGACGGCAGGGGGATGACCCTACTGCCAAGCGCGCGTGAAATCCGCGAAGCAGTCGGTCAGCGCCGCCTGCAGAAGTGGACCGAAGGTCACGCGCCCGACCCCGAGTTCAGCGAGCTGAGAGAGGTCGAGTTCGTCGGGCACCGCGCCCTTGATCGGGTGCGCGGTGACATTGAGCGGCAGCGTGATCTGCGCGAGGATCGATTTGAGTGTGCCCACATCGGGCAGACGGACGGGGTAGACGGAGTCCGCTCCGGCTTCGGTGCACAGACGCAGACGTCGGACCACCTCGGCGGTCGGATCGTCGAAATCGCCCGGATACTTGAACACATCGGTGCGGGCGTTGATGACGACGTGGACCCGCTGCGCTTCGGCGGCTTGGCGCAGGCTCCAGATGTATTCGGCGTGCTCCTCGGGGCTGCGCATGCTGCCCCGGCTGTGGACCGTGTCCTCGATATTCACACCGACCGCTCCGGCATCGAGGAGACCGGCGATGAGCTCGGGAGCGGGGGTGTCGTACCCGGATTCGAGATCCGCGGTGACAGGAACATCCACCGCCGAGGTGATCCTGGAGATCCCCTCGAGCGCCTGCTCAAGCGTCATCTGCTCACCGTCGCCGTGGCCGAGCGAATCGGCGAGCGGATGGGATCCGATGCTCAGTGCGTTGAAACCGACGTCGACCATCGCACGAGCCGACCAGGCATCCCAGACGGTCGGCAGCACGAGGGGTTCGTCCTGGTGATGTCCCTGCAACAGGGTGAAAGCGCGTTCGGCGAGAACCGTGTAATCGACCATGGTCAATACTTTTCCACTGTTGTGCCTCGACACGCCAGGGGTCGGACCGGTTCACCAGAAGGTTTCAGGCAGGCGCGGTGATAGCGTGACCACCATCCGATGTCGCCGTACGGAGGAGCAGAGGTGGCCGGTTCGGGCACCATCCGCGTTTCGCCCAAACCCGAGCGGGTGTGGGCGCTTCTCGCCGTGCTTGTCGGCATGGCCACGATCCTCATCGAGATTCCCGCGGCACTGATGTCCGAAGGCGGCTACTCATTCGCACGGCAGCCCATCAGCCATCTGGGGATGACCGGATGCGGCGAATGGGGAGACGCGGAAACCCCGATCGAGGTCTGCTCACCGGCCCATCCCTTCGTCAACGGCGTCTCCATCATCGCCGGATCGATGCTCGCGATCATCGCCTTCATCTGGCACGACTGGATCGCCCCGACTCGCTGGGGCCGGTGCGGGTCCTTTATGCTCGCCGCCGGCGGAATGCTGCTGGCCGGAACCGGGATGGTCCCGGCAGACATCGATCCGAGACTGCACGCCGTCTTCGGAATCGGCGGATCCGTGATCCAGAACCTCGGCTTGCTTGCCGCCGGCATCGCCATGGTCCGATGGCCCGAGAAACGCCGGATCGGTCCCGTCGACTTCGGCGGGCTCACACTCGGACTGGGCGTATTCGGACTCACCGGTACCTTGTTCTTGGCTGCTCCGGACAGCTGGGACCTGCCCGACGGCATCGTCGAGCGAGCCGCGTCCTACCCGTTGCTCATCTGGTTCATCCTCGCCGGATGGATGCAGCTGCGCGACGCCTCCAGGCGAAAACGCGAGCTGGCCTCCGGACCGTGAAGTCGGCGAGCGAGTGAGCCGGCGCAGCTGCCGCGTGTCTACAGCCGCGGAGTCCGCGGCGGCGCCTGCCGGCGCTCACCTGTCGCCTCGAACGCAGCGGCGATCTCGATGAGTGCGGAATCGTCCCAGCCGCGACCGGCGATCGTCAGTCCCACGGGGATACCGGTGTCGGCCATTGCTCCCATCGGCACCGTCACCGACGGGATACCGAGGTGGCGGGGCACGAGGTTGCCGTTGGCCACCCAGGTGCCGTTGCGCCATCCCAGGTCCGCGGACGCTTCGTTGACGTCCATGTCCGCCGGTCCCACATCGGCCATCGCCGGGAAGACCACCGCATCGAAGCCATGCTCATCCATCCACTCCTCGAGGTCGACCCGGCGGGTCTCCTCGAGCCCGCGCACACCGGATGCGAGCTCGGGGATCTCCGTGACCGAGGCATAACGATTCGTGCGCACCTGCTTCGGGTAGGTAGCGATGTCATCGTCGAAGCCGACGTATCGATCGGGAAGCGCACCGGGTGGGTGGGGGAAGATCATGGCTCCGTCCACCTCGGCGAGGGTGGAAAGGTTCGGGTCGCCGTTCGCGGCGAGGAAATCGTCCCACCCCCACGACGAGAGGTCGTTGATCTCCCGATCGAGGTAGTCGGTGGTGACGAACCCGCGCGTCGCGATCGTCGGGGCACCGGGCCGGTCACCCTCGTAATTGCTCACGACCGGGAAGTCGGTTTCGACCACCTCGGCGCCTGCGGATTCGAGATCGGCTCGCGCAGCCTGCCAGGCCTCCATCACCGAGGCGCGAGTCTCGACTCGGTCTCCCGTGGGCCCGCCGATACCGCCGTCCGGGTTCGTTCCGGCCTCGTCATCGGCGTTGATGTACATCCGCGGAACGCCGAGGCGTTTGCCGGCCAACACCGTCTGTGCCGCCGCGAGCGATTCCGGCAGCAGCGCAGCATAGGAGTCAGGGCGCACCGCGCTCGCCTTCGGGATGTCCACCCAGGGCTGGACGCGCCAGAAGTCCCCGCGAGTCTGCTCGTCGTCGGCGACGATGACGTCGAGAACCTCCGCGAGGTCGGCCATCGTGCGCGTGTGGGGGACGACGACGTCCATGGTCGGCACGAGCGGCCAGTTTCCGCGCACGCTGATGACCCCGCGCGAGGGTGTGTAGGCGACGAGCGCATTGTGCGACGCCGGTGCACGACCCGAGGACCAGGTCTCCTCGCCGAGGCCGAACGCTGCGAAGCTCGCCGTCGTGGCCGTTCCGGAGCCGTTCGAGGACCCCGAGGCGAAGGCACTGGTCAGCCAGTCGGCGTTGTACGGGCTTTCGGCACGGCCGTAGAGTCCGCGCTGCATGCCGCCGTTGGCCATCGGCGGCATGTTCGTCAGGCCATGGCAGATGGCACCGCCGGCGCGCAGCCGTTCGATCGTGAACGCATCTTTCTGCGCCACGAGGTCGGCGAAGGCCGGTGACCCGGAGGCCACGGTGAGGCCCGCGACCATATAGCTGTCCTTCGCGGTGTACGGAATCCCGTCGAGGGGACCGAGCGTCTGACCGGCTGCGCGCCGTTCGTCGGAGGCGGCCGCCTCGGCGAGGGCTTGCGGGTTCTTGACGATCACGGAGTTGAGCTTCGTGTCGGTGTCGAGGCCGTCGAATGCGGCGATCCGGTCCTGATAGGCCTCGACGAGCTCCACCGAGGTGGTGCGGCCGCCGGCGAGGGCGGCTCGCAGATCGGCGATGGACGCTTCGACGACATCGAACTTCGACATGATCTTCCTCCGGGCACTCGACGGTGCGTGCGCGATGTGGGTGTGTTCCTGCCCAGAGTAGCGCCGATTCGAGACTGATGGGCTGCGGATTTCGTCGTCCGCGGGGTGCTGAACGTGGAGTTCGCGGTGGGTACGATCGAGGTATGACGGTCAACGCGATCATTCTCACCGGCGGTCGTTCGCGACGTTTCGGAGGTGAGCACAAACCCGGCGTCGAGGTGGCAGGACGGTCGACGATTTCCCGAATCCTGGAGAGCATCCGCGGTGCGGCAGCCGACGCCGAGGTGTGGGTGGCCGGACCCGCAGACGGACTCTCGGAGGCGGAGCAGAAAGGCGTCCGCGTGGTTCGGGAAGAACCCGAGTTCGCGGGCCCATTGGCCGGGATCGCGGCCGCAGCGGAGGCGATGCCGCCTGAGACGGATTTCCCGGCCGAGACGGCCGATGTCACCCTCGTCCTGGCCGGGGACATGCCGATGGTCACGGCGGGCCACCTCGGTGAGCTCATCTCCACGTGCCGGGCCACCGGACGTCCGGCCACGGGCACCGATGATCGGGGGAAGACGCAGTTCCTCTGCGCGGCCTGGCCGACTCGGCTGCTGCGTACTCGTCTGGCCGAACTCGGTGACCCCACCGATGGTGCGGTGAAGCTGCTGTTCAGGGGACTCGAACCGGCTGTGGTCGTCGTCGACCCTGAGGCGGTGCGTGATTTCGATACGGCAGCCGAGCTCGAAGCGATTCGCGCCCGACTCAGCCCTGGCGGGCCTTGAACCGAGGATTCTTTTTGTTGATGACGTAGACGCGGCCGCGGCGGCGGACCACCTGCGAGCCGGGCTGGGACTTCAGTGATCGCAGAGAACGGCGAACCTTCATGAGCGTGACTCCTTAGTGAGAATGAGTATCATTAGACTCAATACTATGTTCTCGATCGAAGGGAAGCGAATGCGGGGATCAGCCGAAGGCGATCGGAGGCCTATTGTCGACGGAATCGAAGCGATCGCCGTCGTCGGACTCTGCGCGGCCGAGCGCAGGCACTATGCGATGACTCTGGCCAGGGATCGCGGCTATGTCTTCGTGCCTGCGGAGCAGTCGGAGCAGGGCATCGAGGCGATCGACCGCCTCGTCGAACTGGTCGGCATGACCTCCGGGGTGCACGGGTTCGTCCTCGAATATGGGGACGATGCGGACTGCGCGGAGATCATCGGAGCCCTGAGCGCCCCCGAAACGCGAGCCGTGCTCACCGACCTCGTCTGCGTGCTCGACCTTGCCTGCCTGCACAGCGATCTCGATTCGGAAGTTCGCGCAGGAGCCCTCGTTGCGCATATCGAGTTCGCCTCGACTCTGGCGCTGCTGGCGCCCGAGCCTTCCGATTCGGATGTGGTCGAGGCAGCGAGCGGGCTGATCGCGCATCTGGCGCCCGAGGCCAGACGCTTCCTGCTGCGCGACGGCGCGGTGCACGAGCCCGTGTGCTGGCAGTTCGGGCACCGGCCTCCTGCCGCGGGGTGGACGGCGATACTCAACTCGGAGTTTCGGCCCCCGGCCCGATCGGGAGGTGTCCGCGCCTGCCGCTTCGAACAGGTGCGGCCCTTTCACCCGCAGCGCCTGCAGGCGGTGCTGAGTGCGGCGCTCGGCGAAGGCTGCTGGGGTCGCATCGTCCGCTCTGCCGGTTTCGCGAAGCTCGCCTCCCGGCCCTATGTGACCGCGCACTGGGACCAGACGGGCACTCTGCTCATGCTCTCACCGCTGTCCGTCGATCCGCTTCCCGGCGGGGGTGCGGAGCTGCTGGCGCTCGGTCAGGATCTCGCATTCATCGGCTTCGACCTCGACGAGGCGGGGCTGTGCGAGGCGCTCGACCGGGCCGTCCTCACCGATGCCGAGCTGCTGGCAGGTCCGATGGCCTGGCTGGAGTTTCACGACGAGTTCCCCGCGTGGGACTCCGCGCGTCGAGGCTGAGGCCTCAACAGCTCGGCGCGAATGCCGGCTTGGTGAACCAGCCGCAGCTCGGCCCCTGCGCCAAGCTGATGCGGGTTCACCAGGCTGACAGCCGAGGCGGTGCTCCGGCTGCGCTCAGTCGCCCGCCCGGCAGTCGGCGCACAGGCCGAAGATCTCGAAGACGTGATGCGTGATCTCGAAGCCGTTCGATGCCGCGATCTGGCGCATCCAGTCCTCACTCGGCGGATCGATCTCGACGGCGGTGCCGCAGCGTTCGCAGACGAGATGGTGGTGATGCTCGGTCTGCGCGCAGGCGCGGAAGAGCTGGGTCTCGGCGATGGTGATCGTATCGGCGTCGCCGCTGCGCGCAAGCGCATTGAGCTGCCTGTAGACGGTGGCCAGGCCCACGCTGGCCCCGTCGTCCTCGAGGCGGCGGTGGAGCTGCTTGGCGGAGACGAAGCGGGTCTCGGATTCCAGAGCAGAGCCGATGAGCGCCTTCTGCGCGGTGCTGCGCGTCTTCTTCTGCGGAGCTGCCATGGTGGGTCCTCCCTTATCGTCTCTGTCGAACTCATCGTCGACGCCACAGGGGCATATGCGTGAACGTGCATATGCGAGAGAAATAATGAAACACGTTACCATTAACGGGCGGTTCAACCACACCGACGATGGACCCCGAGCTGAGAACGGGCCCGCACTCACAGCGGGACCTGCACAGTCGGACCGTCGGGCACGAACACCGGGCACGAACACCGAGGAGGCGCTATGAGCGGACCCCAACGCAGACCGGCGATCCCGGTCATTCTCCTCACGGGCTACCTCGGCGCCGGAAAGACGAGCCTGCTCAACCACCTCCTGCGCCACCCCGACGCCCGCATCGGCGTCATCGTCAACGATTTCGGCGACCTCAACATCGACGCCGGACTCGTCGTCGGCCAGGTCGACGAACCGCTGTCGATCTCGGGCGGCTGCGTGTGCTGCCTGACCGATGACTCCGAGCTCGAGGACGCGCTTGTGGCGATGACGAATCCCCAGCTGCGCCTCGACGCGATCATCGTCGAAGCCAGCGGATTCGCCGAACCCCTGACCTTGGCTCGCATGATCACCCGCATGGGCCACCACCGATTCCACCTCGGCGGGGTCATCGACGTCGCCGACGCCACCATGTACTTCGACACCGTCGATACCTCGAGTCTGCCGCCTCTGCGGTTTGCCGCGACGACGTTGGTGCTGGTCAACAAGCTCGACCAGGTGCCGGCGGCCGACCGCGACAGCACAGTCGAAGCCGTGCGCGCCCGCGTCCACGAACGCAATCCGCGCGTCATCGTCATCGGCACCCATCATGCCCGCCTCGACCCCACTCTGATCTTCGATCCAGGCGTTGGGGATCGAGATTCTCGCCGAGGCGGCTCCGACGTCGGCGAGGACCCGGTCCAGCCCGAATTGCCGAT
>NZ_JBQDYQ010000024.1:41410-46639 GCF_052105255.1 Brevibacterium sp. | reverse complement strand
GTCTTCGTATCGCCCACGTAGTCCTCGCCCCAGATCCGGTCGATGAGCTGACCGCGGGTCATCACGCGGCCGGAGTTGCGCACGAGGATCTCGAGCAGCTCGAACTCCTTGAGCGGCATGGACTGTTCTTCACCGCGCACTGACACGACGTGGCGTTCGACGTCGATGCGCACTCCCCCGGCCTCGAGCACGGACTCATCGTCGAATTCCTCGGTCTCGACATTGCGTCGCAGCACCGCCCGCACACGAGCCAGCAGCTCACGTGAGGAGTACGGCTTCGTCACATAGTCATCGGCGCCGAGCTCGAGCCCCACGACCTTGTCGATCTCCGAATCCTTGGCCGTGAGCATGATGATCGGCACATTGGATTTCGCCCGCAGTTCGCGGCACACCTCGGTGCCGGACGCCCCGGGCAGCATGAGGTCGAGCAGGACCAGATCGGCGCCGGTGCGGTCGAACTCCGCGAGCGCCTTGAGCCCGTCATCGGCGACCGTCACCTCGTACCCTTCCTTACCGAGCAGGTACGACAGCGGGTCCGAGAACGAATCTTCGTCCTCGACAAGCAGAATACGAGTCACGTTGTGAGCTTCCTTTGTTCGCTTTCTTCGGTCAGATCCTTGGATGGGTCGGCGGTCGCCCCGCCGTCTCCATTATCATCGGCGGGCTTGCCGTTGTCGTCGGCCGGGTCGTCCACGCCGAAGGCGGCGGTGCCGTGCCCATCGTCATGCGCCGAGGCGGTGCCGTGCCCGTCGTCGTCCGCCGAGGCGGACCCCGTGTGATCGTCTTCTGTCGCCGAGGCGGCTGCCGTCAGTTCGTCATCATCCGCCGAAGAGGTCCCGGTCGAATCTGCGGAGTGTTCGATGAGAACTCCGGCCGGTGCCGAATCGGTGGCGGCGGCATCGGCTGCGGTTCCGGCCAGCGGGAGCACGATCGTGAATGTCGATCCCTTGTTCAGCTGGCTCCACACACGCACTTCACCGCCGTGGGTGGCGACGATGTGCTTGACGATGCTCAGCCCCAGCCCGGTGCCGCCGGTGATCCGGGAGCGAGCCGGGTCGACCCGGTAGAAGCGTTCGAAGACGCGCTCGGTGTCCTGAGCGGTCATGCCGATGCCCTGGTCGGTCACGGCGATCTCGATGCGCTCGTCGACGAGGTCGACTCCGACGCCGACTCGAGTGCCCTCCGGCGAGTAGTTCACGGCGTTGTCGATGAGGTTGCGCACCGCATTGACGAGCAGTTCGTAGTTGCCTTCGATGAGCAGGTCGCTCGGCGGGGAGACCTCGATGTGGATGCTCTTGCCCTCCGCCCCGGTCCGGGCACGGTCAGCGGCATCGTCGACCACCTCGGCGACGGAGATCTTCTCGGTCGTCGCGGGAGCGGCGTGATCCTGGACGCGGGAGAGGTCGATGATCTCCTGCACCAGCTGGGTCAGCCTCTTCGACTCCCGCTGCATTCTGCCGCCGAAGCGCTCGACTGCGGCCGGGTCGTCGGCGAAGTCGGTGACAGCCTCGGCGAGCAGAGCCATCGCACCGATCGGCGTTTTGAGTTCATGGGACACGTTGGCGACGAAGTCGCGGCGGACGGCGTCGACGCGTTTGGATTCGGTCTGGTCGTCGCAGAGGACGAGGACGAAGGAGGTTCCCAGGGGCGCGACGCGGGCGTGGAGGTAGCGGAGCACGGATTCGGAGTTCTCCCGTGTCTGCTCGAGGTCGATCTCTTCGATGAGACCGCGGGCGCGCACGCGGCCGACGACGCGCAGCATCTCCGGCGATGCCAGCGAATGACCTCTGACCAGGCCGAACGTGTATGCGGCCGGCGACGCCTTGACGACGTCGTCACCGGCGTCGATGACGATCGCGGCCGAGGGCAGGACGGCCAGCACTTCGGCGATGCCTTCGGGCAGGTCGTCCTCGGAATGCAGATCGGCAGCATCGCGGGAGCGTTCGCTGAATCGGAACGCCAGAATTCCCGCTATACCCAGGCCCAGGCCGACGACGCCGGTCAGGACCGCCACGACTAAGAGATCCACAGCCTCAAGCTTAGGCGCTGTCCATCGTCCCGGCGCACCGAATTCACTTCTGCTGGCAGTATTTGCCGAGGAATTCACCTTCTCGTCTGGAGTCGTTCACTCGATCATGCGAAGCTGACGTCTGTGTGCCTGCGTTCCCCGTCGTTCCTGCCCTCTGCTTCCCCCCCGTTGAGGGTGCGGACCGGAATCGCGGGCACCCCTCAGGACGCCAAGCACCGCCGACAGTCACTCCCGATTGTCACGATCAAGAGTTAGGGAACCGCAGTTCATGCGCGAAGTCTTCAGAAACGAATTGGATGATCTGGCCACCCAGCTGGTCGGCATGTCCACCAAGGTCCTCGACGCCATCCGCCTGGCCAATCAGGCGCTGCATTCGAATGATCTCGAGCTTGCCGAGCAGGTCATCGAGGCCGACTCCGTCATCGACAACATGCAGTTCACCCTCGATCAGCAGGCCGCCGAGATGCTTGCCCTGCAGGCTCCGGTGGCTGCGGATCTGCGCGCCGTCATCGGCTCGCTGCGGATGTCGGCATCGCTCGAGCGTATGGGCGACCTCGCCCGTCACATCGCCCAGCAGGTGCGCATCCGCTATCCGGAGTCCGCGATCCCCGAAGGCTTCGAATCCGTGTTCGCGCGGATGGGCGAGTCCGGTGAGAGGATCGCCGAGGCGACGCAGAGCCTGCTCTCGAATCCCGGCCTGTCCGATGTGCCCACGATCAACGCCATCGACGAAGAACTCGATGAGCTTCACCTGAGCGTGTTCGGGAAGCTCGGAGAAGCTCCGGCCGGTTCGCTGGCTCCCCGTCATATCGCCGATGTCACCCTGCTCTCGCGCTACTACGAGCGCTTCGGTGATCACGCAGTCTCCGTGTCGCAGAAGGTCGAGTACCTGCTCACCGGCAACTGGGAGCCCTACCTGTCGAAGAAGTGAGGCCCGCGTCGCACGGACTCACACACGCACGCGCAGACCGCACAGATGACGATCGCCGAGACCTCGGCGATCGTCGTCTACGTCCGGCTCAGCGACTGTGTCCGGCTCAGCGTCTGCGTCCGGCTCAGCGTCCCTGGTTGGCGACTTGGCCGATCGCTGCCGCAGCCGCCTCGGCGTCGAGGTAGGTGCCGCCGGGAGTGACCGGGGTGAAATCCTCGGTGAGTTCGTAGTGCAGCGGAATGCCAGTGGGAATATTCAACCCCGTGATGTCGGCATCGGAGATCCCGTCGAGGTGCTTGACCAGTGCGCGCAGCGAGTTGCCGTGGGCGGCCACGAGCACGGTCTTGCCGACGGTGAGTTCGGGCACGAGTGTGTCGTACCAGTAGGGCAGGAGGCGGTCGATGACGTCGGCGAGGCATTCGGTGCGGGGCAGCGCATCGCCGAGATTGGCGTAGCGGGCTTCACCGGCCTGCGAGAATTCCGAGCTGTCGGCCAGTGCCGGCGGCGGGGTGTCGAAAGAGCGGCGCCACGTCATGAACTGCTCTTCGCCGAACTCGTCGCGGATCTCCTTCTTGTTCTTGCCCTGCAGTGCGCCGTAGTGGCGTTCGTTCAGGCGCCAGCTGCGGTGGACGTCGAGCCATGACAGGTCGGCGGCTTCGAGCGCGATGTTCGCAGTCAGGATCGCGCGCTTGAGCCGCGAGGTATAGACGACATCGGGGATGAGGCTTTTCTCCCGCAGCAGCTCACCGGCGCGCTTGCCTTCGGCACGGCCTTTGTCGGTCAGGGTCACGTCGACCCATCCGGTGAACAGATTCTTCTGGTTCCATTCGCTTTCGCCGTGGCGCAGCAGGATGAGGTTATACGTCATGGCTCCATTTTGACACGACCGCTCCGATGGGGGCGCCGGCGACCGTCGTCGCCGGCGGCCCTCTCCCAGGCAGACACAGTCTTCCCTGTCCGGCCGCAGACAAGGCCATGTCTGCGGGCGCAGTGGGTCTCACTGTCTGGCCGCTGAAAGGGTCTCAATATCTGGGCCTGCGTCTCGCATGCCAATATGAGCGGAGTAGTCTGTACCCATGTCACACACGCCAGCACACCCGGCTTCCGGGGGCACTGCCGCTCACGCCGCCGACCGCAGTTCGATCATCGCCGTCACGGCCCTGCCGGTCTTCGTCGTCATTGCGGGGGTGCTCGGGTTCCTGCTGCCCGACGCCTTCACGCCTCTCGCCCCGTCGATCACGTGGGCGCTCGGCGTGGTCATGTTCTTCATGGGGCTGACCCTGACGCTGCCCGACTTCGCTCGCATCGCCAAGCGGCCGTGGATTGCGGTGCTCGGCGTCGTCACTCAGTTCGTGGCGATGCCGCTGCTCGGCCTCCTCGTCGTGACCGTCTATTCGCTTCCTCCCGAGATCGCCGTCGGTGTCATCCTCGTCGGCTGCGCGCCCGGCGGCACCGCGTCGAACGTCGTGACCTATCTGGCGAAGGGCGACACTGCGCTGTCGGTGTCGATCACGACCCTGTCGACGCTGTGCGCTCCCGTGCTCACCCCGCTGCTGACCCTGTGGCTGGCGGGTTCGTATATGGATGTGCCCTTCTGGTCGATGTTCGTCTCGATCTGCCAGACCGTGCTCGTGCCGGTCATCGTCGGCGTCCTCGTCCGAGTGCTCGCGTCGAAGTTCGTCGACATGATCTCGCCCGTGCTGCCATGGCTCGCCTCGATCGCCATCGCCTACATCGTCGCAATCGTCGTAGCCGGCTCGGCGGGTTCGATCGCCACAGCCGGTGTGCTCGTTCTGCTGGCCGTCGTCACACACAATCTGCTCGGACTGGGCATCGGCTACGGTGTGGCCACGGCCTGCCGTCTCGACACCCCGACGCGACGTGCGCTGTCCTTCGAAGTCGGACTCCAGAACTCCGGTCTCGCCTCGACGTTGGCCACCACGTACTTCTCGCCGCTCGCCGCACTGCCCGGGGCGGTCTTCAGCGTGTGGCACAACGTCTCCGGCGCCGTGGTCGCCTCCCTCTTCGCTCGTCGCCCCTACGGCAAGCCGCCGGTCGATGCGCCCGACCATGATCCTGCAGCCGCGAGTGCGTCATCAGCTCAACCCACGGGCCGATGACCGCCGAGGCGACCGCGCACGATGGCCGATCGGGCCGGGGCTTCGACGGCTTCTCCCCGGAGACCCTGGTGTCGGCCGGCCGGACGTTCACCATCCGCCGCGCCACCGAGGCCGATGTGCCGGCGCTTGTCGCACTGCTGCGCGATGAC
>NZ_JBQDYQ010000024.1:4338-41310 GCF_052105255.1 Brevibacterium sp. | reverse complement strand
CCGCCGCGCCACCGAGGCCGATGTGCCGGCGCTTGTCGCACTGCTGCGCGATGACCTCCTCGGAGCTGTCCGCGAAACCGGCACTGCCCACGAGACCGGCGCCGCTGCGGTCGGCCGTGCGGGAGCCGCGTCTGGTTCCGCACCTGCCTCCCCCGGCGCCGAGGAGACAGACCCCTATGCTCGTGCCTTCGCACTCATCGATGCCGACCCCAACCAACTCCTCGTCGCCGTCACCGAAGCCGCGGGCCAGCCCGACTCCGCAGTTCAAGCCGACACTGCGGGCCAGCCCGACTCCGCTGGACAAGCCGACGCTGCGGGGGACGCCGATCCTGCAGTTCAGGACCACGCCGGCTCGACCATCGTCGGCACCCTGCAGCTGAGTCTGCTGCCCAGCCTGTCTCGCCAAGGCTCGCTCCGTCTGCAGATCGAAGCGGTGCGCATCGGTGCCGCGGCTCAGGCAGTGGGGCTCGGGACAGCGGTGTTCGAGTGGGCTCACGAATGCGGACGTCGCTTCGGCGCCGGGCTCGCTCAGCTCACAACCGACAAGTCACGCACCGACGCACGGCGCTTCTATGACCGGCTCGGCTATGTCGCCAGCGATGAGGGAATGAAACGCCCGCTCGACTGAGTTCGCCGCTCTCATGAGCTCAGGCCCTTACTCCCCTTACTCTCACGATCGGCCGACACCGCCGGAGGTTCGGGATCGGCGTCGCCGAAGGTGCCGATGAATTCGTTGTCCTCCCCGCTGAGCACCTTCTCAAACGCCGCAAGGTTGCGCGTCGACTCACCCCGACCGACCCTCCAGGCCCATTCCTTCTTCATCCCCGTGAGGAATCCGATCTGGAGGAGTTCGTTGAATGCGGAATCCGCCGTGGCGAGCATCGCCCCGAGAAGCCCGTCGAGGTCATCGAGCAGGTGCTCTCGCGGCACGCTCGCGCGCAGATAGACATCGCCGAGGCTGTCGATCGCAAATGCCACCGGCCCGGGTTTGAGGTTCTTCTGCAGCAGCCACCGATTGAATGCGGCCGAGTTCTCGTCGGGATGACGGATGACGAACGCCTGCAGATGGGCGGTGCGAGCGAAGACGCTGATCGCCACGTTCGTCTTGAGCTTCTTCTCCCCGGGCAGGGTGACGACGATCTCCGCGTCCTCGATCGAGTCGACGGGAACGTCGTTGTTCTCGGCCCAGGTGCGCACTCCGGACAGGATCGCCTCGGTGTCGGTGCTCATGTTCTCATGCCTTTCGCTCGCCTCTCGTGCTCACCGCCGACTCTAGTCGTTCAGTACGCTCCCAGCGCTTCCGAGCGCCGCGCAGATGCGTCGGAGATGTCCGGCACAGCGTCGAGGACGGCTGCGACGGTGTGGCCCCAGTCGAAGCGTTCGGCACGATCGACGGCATGGCCGGCGAGTTCGGCCCGCAGCTTCGTGTCAGTGAGCAGCGTTTCGATCGCCGTCGCCCAGTGGTGCGGGTTGTGATCGGCGATGAGCAGTCCCGAATGTCCGTGTTCGACGATCTCCGGCAGCCCTCCCACCGCCGAGGCGATCGCCGGCAGACCGGAGGCGGCCGCTTCAGCGGCGACGAGCCCGAAGGATTCGCTGCGGGAGGGGACGATGAGCACGTCCGCGGCCCGGTAGTAGTCGACGAGGACGTGGGAGGGAACGGGCGGGCGGACCTCGACGCTGGGTTCGCTCGCGATCGCCGCGGTCAGCTCCCGCAGATACGTCGAGGACGGCTGGGCCGCTCCCCCGCCTGCTTCGACGCCTGCCCCCGAGGCGGCACCGAGGAGGATACCGCGGGTCCAGGAGGCCAGGTGCGGGTTGCGTTCCCGCAGTTCGGCCAGGGCGTCGACGGCGACGTCCGTACCTTTGATGAACTGCATCCGACCGACGTAGAGGACGATCGCCTCGTCCGAGTCGAATCCCAGACGCTCGCGCGCGGCCGACTGTGAGTCCGGTGCGTAGAGCGCGTGATCGACGCCTGGGCGCGCGACGACGACCGAGTCGGGATCGGCGTGGAGTTCGGTCACGAGGTCGCGGCGTTCGGCAGGGGTCGCCGCGACGAGCAGGTCGGCCTGCGCGGCGATGCCCTCTTCGGCGTCGAGTCGTTGGGGCCGTTCGTGGCTGGTCTCCGAATCGCGGTTCTTCACGGCACCGATCGTGTGCATGCTCACCGCGATCGGAGCCTGCATCAGGCGGTCCTGCCCGGCCCAGGCAACGGCGTCGGCACCGCTGTCTCCGGATTCGGTGCCGTTGTCTCGGGACTTGGCGCCGTTGTCGTCGGCGATGTCACGGGCGCGCAGGGCCGCCTCGGCGGAGATCCAATAGTGGGTCCAGATGAGATCGGCGGCGCAGAAATCGGGGTGGACCGTGAGCAGTTCGGCGAGTTCGTCGATCGCGTCGGCGAGTTCGTCCTTCGTCGCAGCGCCGACCGGCAGGTGGTGGAGGGTGATGGATTCGGTGATCTCCAGCTTCGTGTCCGCGCCGGCTCCGGTGCTGTCGAGTCCGCCGGGGTCGGCGGTGAATACGTCGACTCGGTGTCCGGCTGCGGCGAGTGCGCGCACGGATCGGTCGACGTAGACGTTCATTCCTCCGGCATCGCCCTGGCCGGGTTGGGCGACGGGCGAGGTGTGGAGGGAGAGGACGGAGATGCGCACGGAGACAGTCTAGCCAACGACCTCGGCCGGGCGACCAGTCGAAGCCCAGTCTTCACCGAAGCCAGTCCCTCACCGAAGCCGGCGCCTAACCGAAGAACTCGCCGAGGATGCGCCGCACGTCGTCTCGTCCGCGCCACAGGATCGATCCGGCGGGTAGCACCTCGAGGCGGGAGTTCGGAATCGCACGGTGGATGTCTTCGGCGACGGGGACCGGGTGCGCCGGGTCGTCTTCGTGTGTGAGCACGAGGACGTCGCCAGGGAAGGTACGCAGATTCTCGGCGGCGACCTCGGTGTCCGCGACAGCGATTTCGAGGGCGAGTCCGAGTCCGTCGGACATGTCCGTGTGGACGAGGTTCTCGGCCTTCGCCTTCGTCCAGGCTCGCACGGGGATCATCTGGGCCACCTCGGCGGGCTCGCGGGAGAGCATGAGTTCGACAATGCCGTCGATGTCCTCATCGGCGACGAGGCGGCGCAGTCTCTCCAGGTAGGACCGGTTGGCGGCGGCCACCTCGGCGGGGAATCCGGTGAAGGAGGCGGGGAGGACGAGAGCGACCTTGTCGAGGCCGCGGGTCACGGGGTGGGCGATGCTGAGCAGGTGGAGGAGCCCGCCGGCGGACATCGACACTCCCAGTGCCCGACTCGCCGAGGTGGTGCTCACCGCGTCAGCAAGCACCTCGGCGATCTGCGGGTAGGTCCACCCGGGGCCGGGTGAGGGTCGGCCGCCGTGTCCGGGCAGGTGGAGGAAGTGGCGAGTGCCGGTGATGCCGGTGCCGAAGGGACGGGTGTCGCGGATCGCGCCGGCGAATCCGTGGCCGAAGAGGGTGTGCGGGTCACCGGTTCCGAACGTGGCGATATAGCCGGATTCGGGTCCCGGCAGGTTGAGGTCGGTGCTCATAGGGCGAGTCCAGTCGGCGGGCGCCGGGCGCTTGCCGATCGGGTTCGCAATTGCTGTTGCAGCGTCACGCCGGTCAGCGGTTGCGGTAGCGCGGGTCGACCGCGCGGACCTTCGGGCGCACGTCGGTGAGGTAGACGATGCCGGCGACAAGGGCGATGATGTTGAGGAAGATCATGCTCATGCCCATCGGCGGCAGGGCGATGAGGGCGAGCGCGAGTCCGACGCCGAGGAGGATGACCCAGAACTTCTTGCTCTGTTTGTCCACGGCGCGGTAGTTCTCGTCCTTGAAGCGGAGGCAGTCGATGAACGCCCAGAGTTGGACGATGAATGCTGCCACCGTCAGTGCCAGAAAGACGAGACGCTGAAAGCCCGCGATGTATTCCATGGTCCCAGCCTAGCAATCTCGGGCTGTCGGGGCAGTTCCGGGCGGAGATCCTCGGCATTTGCCCACCCGCATCCCACGGCGTTCACAGTGGGTGGGCACTGCCTCGAGGCCGCAGTCGGCAGGTGCCGTCCGGTGGCGGCTCGGTTCCTCGCGACCGCAGCCAGCGGGTGCCGCTGCCCCTGCTCAGAGGATCCCGGTCGTGCGGATGAGCGCGCACACGGCCATGCCGATGACCACAGCAAGCAGCATCGGCACACGCAGGATCGCGGCAAGCACGCCGGCTCCGACCCCGAGGAGGCGCGCCGGATCGGCGATGTCCGTGCCGTCGAAGACCGCGGTCGTCGCGAAGACGGCGCCGATGAGCACGACCGTGGCCCGGTCCATCCACATCGTCACGCGTTCGGTCGAGTCGGCGGGATCTGAGGGTGGGACGGGTGTGCCGGGCTCAGCGGGCTTGGCGGTCTCAGCGGGCGTGGCGGATGCGGATTCGGAGGGCAGAACCCCCACCGAGGCGGCCGTCGAGGTGCGCCGACGCCCCTTCGTGGCGATGGCCGCTCCCACCTTCACCCCGGCGAAGCGCATGAGATAGGTGCCGAGGCTGAGCCCGGCCAGGGCGATGAGGAAGCTGATGGCGCTCATCGCGGTCCCTCCCCTCGAGTCGCGGATTGCGGGTGGTCGGCGCCGACGGGCCAGTCAGTCTCAATACCGGCATCGTCCGAATCGGCGCCGTGCTGGTCTGCACCTGTGCCGTGTTGGTCCGCACCGATACTGTGCTGGTCCGCATCGCTGCCTTCGGGCCGGCGGCGACGGAGGAACGAGCGCATCGCCCAGCCGGCGGCGACGAAGACGAACACGGACAGCGAGGTCACTGCTCCCAGACCGAGCGGCAGCAGCGGGGTCAGTCCCACGGCGATGAGGATGCCGATGACGGTCAGCGAGAGTGTGACCCGGTTCTTCAGATCCCCGCGGATGAGGCAGAAGAGGATGATGGGGAAGGCCGCGTCGAGGCCGAGCAGGTCCGCATTGATGACGTTGCCCAGCCACTGTCCGACCATGGCACCGCCGGGCCACATGATCGCGATCGCCGCTCCCATGAGCAGGAATGCGTGCCACTTCGCGCGGTCATTGTGCCCGGTACGCGAGATCGCGGTGGATTCGTCGTTGATCCAATGGGAGGCGATGAGTGCACGCCAGTCCTGCGGGAAGAAGGGGCCGACAGCGACACCGAACGCGAAGTTCCGGGAGTTGACGAGGAGTCCTGCGAGCACCGCAAGGATCGGTGCGCCGCCGGCGGCGATGACGCCGACGAAGGTGAATTCGGCGGCGCCGCCGAGGGCGAACATCGCCAACAGCAGCGTCTGCCACCAGGCGAATCCGGAGACTGCGGAGATCGCACCGTACGACAGCGCGACGGCGATGATCGTGACGGTGACGATGGCCACCGCCCGATAGGTCGAGCCGGGGAGCACCCGATCAGTCGTGCGAAATAATGAACTCATGTTCTATACAGTGCACCGTCGGCAATCGTTCGTCAAACCGAACGGCTTAACCGCTATAGTGAACTTATGACTTCTCGAAGCACCGACGATTCGCTGAATGACTCTCTGGACTGCTCCGACCCCTTCTCGCCCGCCGAGGCGACCGTCGAGCACACCGTCGGCTCTGCTGCTGACTCTGCCGCCGACGCCCCTGTGCCCGGCCCGTCGCTGTCACCGAGTCAGCAGATCGCTGCGGCCCTGAAACGTGAACGGCTGCGGGCCGGGCTCTCCTTGTCCGAGGTCGCCCGGCGGGCCGGCGTCGGCAAATCGACGATGTCCGGACTCGAGACCGGAAGCGGGAATCCGAGTTTGGAGACGATGTGGGCTCTGGCCGCTGCGCTCGACATCCCTCTCGCCCGCCTGCTCGACCCTCCCCCGCGCGAGGTCGCATTCCAGCATGTCGGCGATATGCCCAGCCTGCCGTCGACGACCGCGAACTACGTGGCCACCCTGCTCTCACCGTCGCCGGCGAACGCTCGTCGCGATATCTACTTCATCCAAGCCGAACCGGGTGAACCCAGGGAGTCGCAGCCGCACCCGCAGGGCACGATCGAACATGTCATCCTCGGCCGCGGGGCCGCACGCATCGAAGTGCTCGGCAAGTCCTACGACCTGGGCGTCGGCGACTATCTCACCCATCCAGGCGATCAGCCTCATCGCTTCACGGCTCTGGAACCGGGTACGAACGCCGTCTTCGTCGTCGAAAGCAGCTGACTGCATCCACGGCTATTCGACGGCCGGCCCGTCGTCGTCATCGGCGTTCGCGGCCAGCGGTGGAAGCCGTGACTGGGCTTCCTCACGAGTGAGTCCTGCGGCCTGCAGCAGGTCGACGGCGACAGTGCGCAGGAGCAGGACCATCGACTCGTCGTGGATGTCCCAATCGGGCTTCGCCCGCGGATCCAGAGCCCCCGCCGCCTCGGACAGGGCCGCCTCGGCGAGGGACCGATCGGTGCCGCGGCGCAGAGCGATCTCGAGCTTCTTCGCACCGTCGGCCAAGGAGCCGACGTAATCGGCGATGACGGGCTTGCCGACGCCGAGCTCGGTGATGCCGACGACACGACGGGCGATGACCCGCATGGTCCGCATGGCTCGGTCGGAGAAGGTGTGGGCGCGGGACAGTCGGGTCACCTCGGCGGCATGGCGTCGGGCCCGCGCATTGATCTTCGCGGCCTCGCGGGAGATCCGCAGGGATGAGCCCCAGGAGTCGATGATGTCCTGGGTTTCGCGAGCACGCTCGAGGGCCCGCCCGGCCATGGTGACATCGGCCTCGCGCAGGGCGCGTTTCAACATCCTGAGGACGGCGTCGATCTCCTCGAGCATGTCCGCGGCCAAACGCCGCGGAACCTTCCGGGCGTCGCGCGGAATCAGCAGGGCCAGCAGAATCGCGCAGACGGACCCGGTCAGCGCGTCGAGGGTGCGCGGGAACGGCAGGGTGGTGGCGGTGGCGGGGACGACGACGACATAGACGGATTGGACGGCGATCTGAGTGATGAAGATGCCGCCGGAATTGAGGATCGTGCCGATGACCAGGCCGACGATCAGGGTCAGGGCGAGCTGCCAGATGCCGGAGCCGAAGAGGTTGACGAGCAGCTCTCCGACGAGCACCCCGAAGGTCGCCCCGAAGCCGATCTCGAGGGCGCGGCGCAGACGACGGTCGACGACGGGGCCGATGCCGACGGCGGAGGCGACCGCGGCAAGGAACGGATACGGGTGGCCGAGCACGTAGACGCAGAAAGCGTAGGCGGCGGTCGCGGCGATGGGGATCTGGATCAGCTGACCGGAGTTCACCCACACCCGCTTGAGTCCCAAGCGCAGACGGTGGGCGACGACGTTGAACCCCCTCCGTGGCAGGTCGCTGACCCGAGTCTCCGCCATCAGTCCCCTCTGCCGCTTGCTGGTCCTGTACTCAGAATACCGGAAATGTGGCATGCTAAAGTCTGTCCGCTGAGGAGGCTATTGAATGACAACGAATCTCACCCGAAGCGAAGCGCAGAGTCGAACACAGCTGCTCGAGGTCGATTCCTACTCAGTCCACATCGACGTCAGCAACGCCGAAACGGATGCCGACACCTACCTTTCTCGCACAGTCGTCGACTTCACCGCCCGCTTCGTCGATTCGACATTCATCGACCTGATCGCCGACTCCGTGACGTCCGTGCTGATCAATGGTGAGAGCCTCTCCCCCGCCGAGGTGTTCGACGGCGCCCGGGTCACGTTCCCCGTCCGCGCCGGCCGCAATTCTCTGACGGTCGAAGCGCAGGCACGCTATTCCACCTCGGGCGAGGGACTGCACCGGTTCACCGATCCTGCCGACGGCAAGACGTACCTCTATACGCAGTACGAACCCACCGACGCCAGACGCGTGTTCGCGAACTTCGACCAGCCCGACCTCAAGGCGGAGTTCGTCTTCGCGGTCACGGCTCCCGCGCATTTCCAGGTCCTGTCGAACCGGGCCGAAGCGAGGACGGAACCGGCCGAGGCAGCGGCGGGGGCCGCCTCGGCGAACGGATCCGAGGCCGCGAACGGATCCGACTTCGCGACGTCGGCCGGATCCGGCTCATCGGGCGCGACCACCCATCACTTCGAACCGACGCTCAAGCAGTCGAGCTATATCACCTGCATCACCGCGGGCCCATACGAAGGGGCGACGGATGAGTGGACGGACCCGCGCACCGGACAGACCGTGCGGCTGGGCGCATGGACGCGGGCGAGCCTCGTCGATCACCTCGACGCGGACGATATCTTCGGCGTCACGAAGGCCGGGCTCGATTTCTTCACCTCCGAATTCGACTACCCCTACCCGTGGGGCAAGTACGATCAGATCTTCGTCCCCGAGTACAACCTCGGCGCGATGGAGAACCCCGGTCTGGTCACGTTCACGGACAATCTGATCTTCCGCGACAAGGTCACGGACGCGAACTACGAATCACGTGCCAATGTCATCCTGCACGAGATGGCGCACATGTGGTTCGGCGATCTCGTCACGATGAAGTGGTGGGATGATCTGTGGCTCAAGGAATCGTTCGCCGATTTCATGGGCGGGCTCGCGCTGGCCGAGGCGACCCGGTTCACCGACGGCTGGGTGACTTTCGCACTGCGACGCAAGGCGTGGGCGTACACGCAGGATCTGTATCCGACGACGCACCCGATCGTCGCCGACATCCCCGACGTCGAGGCCGCGAAGCTCAATTTCGACGGCATCACCTATGCCAAGGGCGCATCCGTGCTCAAGCAGCTCGTCGCGTTCGTCGGCAGGGAGGCGTTCTTCACCGGATCGCGGCTGTACTTCAAGCGGTTCGAGTACGGCAACACCGAGCTCGCGGATTTCCTCGAATGCCTCGCCGAGGCGGCGCCGGACCGGGACATCGCGAACTGGGCGGCCGCGTGGTTGGGGACGTCCGGAGTCTCGGAGCTGTCCCTGCAGCTGACCACCTCGGATGGTGCAGCTGGGACTTCGTCCGGGTCGGCTGCGAAATCGGCCGGGTCGGCTGGATTCGCCGGGTCGGAAGCGGGAGCGGCCGGGTCGGCTGGATTCGCCAGCGGCGGAGCACCGACGGATTCCGTTGCCGCCTCGCGGGGCGCTGGAGGCGGGAGACTCGTGGCTTCGAGCTCGGGAGCTCGGCTGCGCAGTCCGGATGCGGTCGACGACAGCGTCGACAGTGCGACCGGAGCCGAGCACGCGGCCGGGTCCGGGGCAAGCGGCAGTGTTCAGCCGCCTCGGCGACGGTCCGGGTCGGAGAAGGTCACGAGTGCCACGATCACTCAGGCCGATTCGGCCGAGGGCGCGGCTCTGCTGCGGCCGCACACGATTGAGATCGCCACGCTCGGGCGGTCGGGGCGGGCGATCGTTCCCCTCGATTCCTTCCGTTTCGAGTTCTCGACTGAGTCGGCCGACGTCGAGCAGCTGATCGGTCGCAGTGCCGGCGTGATCACTCTGCTCAACTACAACGATCTGGACTATGCGCGGGTGAGCCTGGATCCGGAATCGACGGAGGCGGCGGTCACCTCGGCGTCTCGGATCACGGACCCGCTGTCGCGCGCGCTGGTGTGGTCGGCGTTGGGCAATGCGGTCCGCGATGGGCTCATGCCGGTCCAGAAGTATCTCACCGCCTATGCCCGCAGCTTGGGCAAGGAGAGCCACGCAGGGATCATGGCGGGACTCAGTCAGACCGCGCTGACCTGCATCGATCAGTGGGTGGCGGACCGGAATTTCGATGCCGCGATCATGGGGCTGCTGGGAGCGGCGCTGGATGCGTTGGCTGCGGCGAAGGCCGGGTCGGATGCGCAGCTGCATCTGGCCAATCTGGTGTTGGCGCTGACATCGCGGACGGCGCGATGCGCCGCCGGCAGTTCCGCGGTGGCCATGGGTCGTGGATTCGCCAGTCAGATCCTTGCGGTGCCCGTCGGCGAGGAGGTCGACCGGATGTACGCCGGAGCCCCCGGGCAGTCCGGGCGAGTCGATTCTGCGGATCAGGCCGGTACGGTGGATCAGGCCGGTACGGTGGATCAGTCGGTCGAAGCGTCCGGCGGTGCCCGCGCGGGTCGAGGTGCCGAGCATTCGACTACGACGCTGCCGTTCCGCGGCCTCGTCAACGATCATGCGCTCCGGTGGACCGCGCTGACGGCGCTCGTGTGCCTCGGGTGGGCCGATCAGACGGATATCGCACGGGAAAATCATTCTGATCCCAGCTCTTCGGGCCGACTTCACGCCGAGACGGCCAGTGCGGCCCTGCCTCTGCCGATCGTCAAGATCCGTGCGTGGGAGGCGATCCGCGAGGCGGGCGCGCTGAGCAATGATGTGCTGTCGGCGATCATCTCCGGGTTCATCGCGCCGAGTGCGATGCCGCTCATCGAGGAGTATGTCGATGAGTACTTCGATGGTCTGCTCGGGTTCTGGATGGACAATTCGATCGAGATCGCCCGTCGCCTGGTGCTCGGCCTCTACCCCCGCTGGTCCGTCAACGAGGAGGCTGTGGTCGAGAAGACCGACTCGTGGTTGGCGGCCAACGTCGATGCGCCCGCGGCCCTGCGCCGCCTGGTCATCGAACGAAGGGATGATCTGGCCCGTGCCATCTTCCTGAAATCGACGCAGAGTTCGCGACACTGACCGGAAGCCGCCTCGGCGAGGGGGCTGGGGGCGAATCAGAGCAACAGCCGCCTCGGCGAGGGGGCTTGAGCGAACCAGCTCCGCAGTTGCTTCGGCGGACGAGTACCGGTAAAACCGGGCCGACGGTCGTCCCGGTCGACTCTGTTCGATACCGGCTTCGGCGGGCGCCGCTCCCCGGCCGGGACTCTCCAGCTAGGGCTCACTGAGAATCGCTGATGGCCGGCACCCTTCCTGGGGCACCGGCCATCAGAGTGTCGGCTCGCAACTGTATCCAGGTCGACAGGCTGGTCGTCGCTCCGGCCCAATCCGAGCCGCTCCGGCTCCGTCCGAGCCGCTCCGGCTCCGTCCGGGTCTCTCCGGCTCAGTCTGGGTCAGAGGATCCGGCGAGCTCCGGAGAATTCGTTTCCGGAATCCCACTTCTTCCAGTCGGTGACATAGACGTCCTTCGACGCGTTCGGCGAGTGGATCATCTTGCCGTCGCCGACGTACATGCCCACGTGGTGGACCGTTCCCGAACTGGTCGAGAAGAACAGCAGGTCACCAGGTTTGAGGTTCGACGAGGAGACTGCCTTGCCTGCCTTCGCCTGTTCGCCGGAGTCGCGGGGCAGGTCGATGCCGTGGGCTTTGTAGATGGAGTAGGTGAATCCGGAGCAGTCGAATCCGTAGGCGGAGACTCCGGCCCACAGGTAGCGCAGGCCGTCGAACTGCTTCGCGGTCTTCACAAGGTCTTTGCCGCTGGGCTTCTCGGGTTTGCCGCCGACATCGTAGACATCGACATCGTCGATATCGATCCAGGCGGCTCCGCCTCCGGGGAGTGCGACGCGGACATCGTCGACGTCCTGTGCGATGAGGGGCAGATCGACGTTGAAGCTGATGTCGGCACCGGTGTCCTTGGTGAACTCGATGCCTTCGAGTTCGCTCTTGGGCTTCGTGACCACGGCTCGGGGCTGGTCCTCGCGGAGCTTTCCGAAGCGGTCGTTTTCGACCAGCTGCTTCTTGGGCAGCCAGCCCGGGTAGCCCTTCTTGTTCTTCGGGGTCTGCTGGTCGGTCACGGCGACCTTGGCCCAGCTGCCCTTGACATCGAGGACGGAGACCTCCGAACCGTAGGTCGCCTGGGTCTCGGTTTTGCCAGTCAGTCCGCGGCGGGCATCGGTGGATTCGAGGTTCTTGTTCCACTTCTTGAGGGCGACGGGGTGCTGGAGCGCAGGCTTATCCACCTTGCGCGGAGCCTTAGGATCGGTCCACAGCGTCGCTACCGTGACATCGACGTAGGCGGTCTCGCCCTTCTCGATCTTGCCGTCGGTGATTCGTTCGAGCTCTTGGCCGGGCACAACACCAGCGGAGATGCCGGACGTATTTGCGGCGTCGGTCGAGGACAGATTGCTCGACAGTGCGGGAGCACCGGCGCCGAAAACCAGTCCGACCCCAAGTGCTGCCGAAACAGCAATTTTGGTACGCATTATTTCTCTTTCGGTCTGCGGGCGGCAGGCCCGCGTGGGGGAAGTCTCCGAAGGTGCGCAAGCGCATTCGGCGTACTGTCTTCGCTTCAGATTCGGCCTCCCCGTCAGGAGCGGCCTCGCCGGAAACGAGGTTCTGCACGGTGTCGATTCTACCGGCTGTCACACGACTGTCAGTATTCACGACACCGTGACAGGATAACGCGGACTGGTCATGGATTGAAGTCCACTTGCTCGAATCGATGCTCAGCTGAGACTTCGACCCGGTGCCGCTGGCTGATATCGGTCGGGGCCGATATCAGCCAGCGGCACCGAGGACAGCATTCAGTCAGGTCTCACGTAACGGTGCCTGCACCAGCTCTCAATTATCGGTACTCGCACCAGCGACGCCGGAAGCTGTGGTGGAACCGAGGACTTCTGCGGCGAGCAATTCGATCGTCTGGATCCGTCCCGGGTCTTCGCGTACGTCTTCGCCTTCCATGGCGCCGGCGATCGGCTGGATCATGATCTCGTCGACGTCGAACCGCTCTGCGAGCTCCTCGAGCTGCGCGGACACGGATTCCGTGTCGCCGATGATCCAGTTGCCGGAGAGCTCCTCGCCGACCATGCGCTCCTGGTCGGTCATCGCGGATCGCACGTCGTCGCCGGCCAGGTGCAATTTCTCCATCGGTCCGCCGGTGCGCAGTCGAGCCATCTGCAGCATGAAGGGTTCCGAGCGCAGCTGCGCTTCTTCCTCGGTCGGTGCTGCGACGACGTTGGCCGTGACGAAGGTCTGCGGCGTGTCACCATAGGCGCCCGGAGTGAAATTGTCGCGGTAGATCTTCATTCCGGTGGTGGCACCGGATGCGAAGTGGTTGGCGAAGACATAGGGCATGCCGAGCTCAGCTGCCAGCCGCGCAGAGTATCCGGACGATCCGAGCAGCCACGGCAACGGCTGCGTTCCCGGCACTGCCGCGGGGGTCGCCTTGAGCACATGTTCGCGCCCACCGTGGAGCGGAACTCGCAAACCTTCGGGCTGCATGAGGCTGAGAGTGTCGATCACGTGTTGGGGGAACTGTTCGACGGGATCGATTGCTCGCCCTTCGCGGTCGACCATCCGTCCCTCTCCGAGGTGGCCCCGCATCGCCGCCGAGGTGATCGGGTCCGTCCCCGGTGCGCGCCCGATTCCCAGATCGATGCGGTCGCCGTAGACCGCCGACAGGAGGGCGAAGAGTTCAGCGACCGCCAGCGGAGCATGGTTGGGAAGCATGACCCCACCGGAACCGAGGCGGATCTGCTGTGTCCCTTGGCCGAGGTACATGAGTTCCGGCCCAGGCATCGTCGATGCGATCGACGGCATGTTGTGGTGCTCGGCCACCCAATAGCGGCTGAATCCGAGCTTGTCAGCCGTGTCGATGATCTGCTTCGAGGCGGCGAAGGAGTCTGCTGTCGTCTGTCCTGTGCGGACGGGGATGAGGTCGAGGATCGAAAGCTTCATACCGAGGCAACAGTGCGTGCGAGCGGAACATTCCGATCCCGGCCGACCTGGCGATCGACCGAAGAGGGTCCATCCGGCGATCAGCCGAAGCGAGCCGGTCTGGCGATCAGCCGAAGTGAGCCGGTCTGGCGATCAGCCGGAGGTGGCCGGCCTGACGGTCAGCCGAAGAGTGTCTCTCCAATTTCCAGCGCGATGAACCGTGCGTGCAGCACCGGTTCTTGTGCTGGGTCGATGGTCGCCGGTGGTACCCACGCGGGCCGACCGTCGATGAGCATTCTGCAGTCCCAATCGGTGTAATCAAGCAGGTGGTGATGCGCGGAACAGGCCAAGGTGAGGTTGTTGACGTCGGTCTTTCCGTTTTCCGCCCACGGGACGATATGGTGCGCTTCGCACCAGCCGGGAGGAGTGTCGCACCCGGGGAATGTGCATCCCTGATCGCGACTGGCGAGGATCGCCAGCTGCTTCTCGGTGGCCAAGCGTCGTTCTGTCGCCAGTGCCATCGATTTCGCCTTCTCGCCCATGAGGTGGAAGAAGACCGAACCGTTCAGCCCTTCCAGAACTGCGGCGTCGATCGGGAACGGCGCTTCTACCCCGGTCACGGCTTTGCCGGTCTGGTTCGCCACGTCTTCAGCCTTGGCTGTGACGACCAGCGCGTAGGCCGCTCCGGCTTTGATGCGATTCATCTCGATGCTGCCGATCACGCTGGAGAAGCGCTCGTAGATGCGACGGCGCACACTCGGCTGTTCAGCGGCCATGGCCACCAGAGTGCCGTCCTGTTTCACACCGGCTCCCTGCGGGATCTCTCCATTCTCGCCGACCTGCGGAGGAGCGAAGTCGAGGGAGGGGTCGAGACAGTCCGAGCGGTCGCCGCGTAGGACTTCCGAGAAGGTGTCAACGATTTCTCGGTCACGGTCGGCCCCGCTGACTGCCGTATCGTCGCAGCCCTCTTCACCTGACGGTGAGTCAGTCTTGATGCGTGAGGTCAGCAGTCCGTTGAGGATACCTCCGGTCTCTTCGTCGAGGCGACCTTTGAGGGTCCACGTTCCGTCCTTCGCCTGGCGCAGGTTGACAGCGAAGCTGTCCCGATCCGCTGCTTCCTTCGGTTCCTGCCCGTCGGGATCGATCCAGCCCAGAATCTCTTCGAAGAGTGTATGGATATCGCAAACACGAACAGCCTGAGCCTTTTCAACAAGAAGACTTTCGGCCTGGATCTTGTCGTCTTCGGATACGTTCACCGGCAGGTTCTTCAAGCATTTGGAGATCGTCGACGCCTGGTTTGCCGAGAGCGCTCCTTCACGCAGAGCCGCTGCGAGAATCGGAAACTGCGCTTCGATCGATTCCCCGCTGATGCTGGTCCGCTTTCCCAGGCACTCAGCGAGCTGAGTGCGGCGTTGAGCCTCGTGCGCGGACAGGTTGAGGCGATGTTGGACCAGCGCCTTCGTCGTCTTCGCGCCGTAGTCGCGGGGCGTGCCGACACGTTCGAACACGGAGAGCGTCACGATCGACAGGGATTCTGTCAGACGGTTCAAGGTCTCAAGACCGTCGAGGAGAGTCACCGCGTCATCCGGTCCCATGGGGCGGGTGAAGTCGTGGAGCCCGTCGAGCAGGCCCTGCAGAGCGCAGATGCTTTCTGTGACTTCTGGGGCTGCGTGCTTCAGGTCTGACCAGCGAAATTTGTCGAGCAGGGGATGCGCGTCAGCTTCGGACTCATAGTGTTCGGCGAGGGCCCTGTGTCGCTCCGTGCGTTCCACCTCAGCGATACGTTCAGCTTCTTCTTGCGCTCGCTTCTTCGCCTCGTACCGTTCAACGCGAGCGTTCCAGTCCGCTCTTTCCTGCGCGAGCTCCTCGTCCTCTGCGCGAGCCTGCGGGTTCTTCCGCAGGAATTTCTCACGCTCCGCAGCTCTCTGCGCCTCGCGTTCTTCGCGCTTCGCCTTCATCCACGCGCTTTGGCGTGCTTCGATCTCTTTGATGCATGCCTGAACTTCTGCCTCGGTCTCCGGCATCGTCGTCCGACTCGTCCAGAGCCCCTGACCGGCGCGGATATCGCCGCCCGGGAGAGGCGAATCATCTGCATCGCCCTCAACAGCGGCCGGTTGGCTGCCGCCTTCGACGGCTACGACGCCTTCGACAGCCGCGACTCCTTCGTCGGCCGTGCTCACTTCTGCGCCTGCCTCGCCGTCGACCAGGTTGTCCGCGATCGCGTCGAATCTGTCGGCGAGAGGGTGACCGGTCAGATCGAATCCGGCCTCAGCGAGCAGCTCCCGGTAAGTCGACCTGGAGGAGTCGCCGTCGGCAGACCGGACAGAAGAGCCAGCTGCAGTCGGAGGGAGGCCACTGGGCGGTGGCCCTTGAGAGGGTGGTGCCTGCGAAGCCCTTCCTGCTTCGCCGTCGCTGTGCTCGTCGTACCTTCGGTCGGGGATGAGAGCCATTTTCTCTGTGTCCGTTCATCATCGTTGATGTTATCGGCTTACCCCTATTCTAATTCGTCAATAGAATCAAATCCATAGTTTTGTACGATTTCTTCGAGATATTTTCCTCGATCTTCTATTTTGTACTATTTGTTCTAGTCAGATGGAGATCGCACCCGATATTCGGTGGTTGACCATGATCGCCGGCGACGGTCAGCCGAGAGGTTCCTCGTCAACCGTCGACGAAGTGGACCAAGGCTACTTCTCGCCACTGACGCGAGCGCGCATAGCCAACACACCGCTGCAGTCACGCGCGCAGGACCAGCGCCTCACCACAGTCCTGCAGGAACTCATATTCCGCCGCACTCGCGCGCACAACCACTGCCCCACCACAGCTGCGAACGCCCGCTCCGGGTCGCAGCTCCAGTCAGCTCTTCATGTGAACCCGCTGCCCCTCCGGGCCGAAGAGACTGAGATATTCGACGCCATCGTCGTCGGCTCCCCCAAACCAGTGCGGAGTCCGAGTATCGAATTCGGCGGCCTCACCTGCGCTGAGGGTCATCGTCCGATCACCGAGGATGAGAGTGAGCCGACCGCGGATCACATACACCCATTCGAATCCCGGGTGGGTTTTCAGCGCACCGAGCTTCGGCGTCTGCTGCCCGTCGACGATGTGCTTGAAGGCCTGCACACCGATCGCTCCGCGACTGAGCGGCAGGATGGTCTGGCCTTGGAACTTCCGCGGCGAGATATGTATGCGCGGATCCCCGATCGGCGGGGTTCCCACAAGCTCATCGAGCGGGAGGCCGTAGACCCCGGCCAGCGGCAGCAGCAGCTCCAAGCTCGGCTTGCGCTTCCCGGATTCCAGCCGCGACAGCGTACTCGTCGACATTCCGGCCAGCTCGGCCACCTCATCGAGGGTGCGGTTCTGCTCCTGTCGCAGACTCCGCAGCCGGGCGCCGACGCCGGCCAACGACTGCCTGATGGCTTCCTGCGCCTCGACCGGGGTGGCTCCGTCAGCAAGCATTCCCGACATTCGATCCGTCGAATGGGCAGCGCTCTGCGCCGACTCCCGTGCATCTTCCATGCCCTCAGCATGACAGAATTTGCTGTTTCTGCAAATGTATTTGCGGATTCGCACGCACAAGGAGCACGCTCGGATCATCGCCGAGGATCCCACCGGTCCGGGACCGGCTCGCCACACAAGCACCATCCACGGTCCGACCGCACATCCACTCGTCCGCACACAGGAGAATCATGACTGCCCCATCCACACCCGAGAACTCACGACCTTCCGCATCAGAAGGTTCACGTCCCTCCTCTTCAGAAGGTTCACGACCTTCCCCGTCTGAGACCCTCACATCATCCGCCGAATCAGCGCAGAACTCTTTCGATGTCGCCGTCATCGGCGGTGGCGCAGGAGGCCTCGCCGCATCCATCGCCTTGGCCCGTTCGCTGCGATCCGTCGTCGTCATCGACGCCGGCCAACTGCGCAATTCCTTGAGCCCGCACGCACACAACGTCCTCGGTCACGAAGGCATCAGACCCCAGGATCTCGTGGCGAAAGGCCGCGCCGAGGCCGCGGAATACGGCGTCGCCTTCATCGATGCGACTGTGCAGCACGCGCGCACGATCAATTCCGACCCCAACCCCGCCGAGGCGCCTCCGCGGCATCGATTCGGACTGACCACCTCGGCGGGGGTTGATGTCAGGGCCCGCCGCATCATCATCGCGACCGGTCTGAGTGACGAACTTCCGGACGTTCCGGGCCTGGCCGAGGGGTGGGGCGATACCGTCCTGCACTGCCCCTACTGCCACGGCTATGAAGTGCGCGGGCAGCGCATCGGGGTCATCGGCACGACGGCCATGTCGTACCACCAGGCGATGCTGTTCTCCCAGCTCAGCGACCGGGTCAGCTTCATCCGCCACGCCGCTCCCGCTCCTGATTCCGAGCAGGCGGCAATGCTCGAGACGCTCGGCATCGAGTACATCGATTCCACCGTCACCGAGGTGGCCCGCACCGACTCCGACACCGTCGTTTCGCTGACGGCCGACGAATCCGCGGACGGCGCGAACGCTCGCACCTTCGATGCGCTGGCCGTCGGTGCATATGCGCGGGCGAACGCCGAACTGTTCGCCCAGCTCGGCGGCGAGGTCGTTGCCCATCCGAGCGGGATGGGCACCTATATTCCCACGCAGATGGCCGGACAGACCGACGTGCCCGGCGTCTGGGCGGTCGGCAACAGCGCCGACGTGTCAGCGATGGTCGTGGCCAGCACCGCCAGCGGCGTGCTTGCCGGCGCGCATGTCAACGCCGACCTCATCATGGAGCGGTTCGGCTGAGCCACGTGCGCAACAGCCGGAGCCGCTGCCGCCGAGCCACGTACGCAACAGCCGGAGCCGCTGAGTGAAGCACGCAGCGGCCGTTGCCGTCGAGCCCTCAGTGCGCGGCTTTGACGCACAGCACCGGAGCTGTTGCGTCGAGGATGACCTTCTGAATAGTCGACCCGAGCAGGAACTTTCCGACCGGGGTGCGCTTCCGGGTTCCGAGCACGATCAGCTCGGCCCCCACCTCGGTGGCGGTGTCGAGGATCTGCTCGGCGGGGTCGTATTCGCTGCCCGACGTCAGCACGCGAAACTCGACGTCCGCCCGGGTCAGGTAGTCATTGACAGACCTGAGTTCCCCTTCGCCGAGGCGGTAGGAGTCGTTGCGCTGCGCCGATCGTGACGCATTGACGACGACGAGTTCCTTGCCGTCCTTCTTCGCCTGCGCGATGCCGGCATCGAGGGCAGCGTGACCGGCGGGATTGTTGACGTAACCGACGAGTACTGTCATTTTTCACCTTCATTGGATTGAGCTGTACAGATCCGAGTGCGCAGGTCGGGAACCCGCCGTTCAAGCATATCGAGCGATACGGACACGGTTCGGTGGGTGGCCCCCGAGCTCACCTCAGCTGCGGTGCACGTCCAGGCGAGACTGCGTGGCCGCCTCGGTGAGAGAACGCACCGCCTCGGCGAAGAACGACGCCATTCCCAGGAGCGCACCGCCGTTCCCAGGGAAGAACGGCACCGTTCCCGGGAAGAGGACGGCACCGCCTCGGCGAGGGGATGAGCTCACGTCAGCTCTTCGGGATTGCGAAATCGGGTGCTCGTGCCCTTCGTCGAACGGTTCCAGAACCAGGTCACGGCCCACAGGACGACACCGATGCCGACGAGCGCCGCGGCGATCTGATACTGGATGAGCTCATCGAGACGGGCCCACGGACCGACGAGGAACACGCAGCTGACGACACCGATCCACGGCAGAACCGTCGGCGCTGTGAAGTGTTCGGCATTGCCGGACCTGTCCTTGCGCAGGATGAGCACCGCAACGTTGACGACGGCGAACACGGCCAACAGCAGCAGCGAGGTGGTGCCGCCCAGAGACGCAGTCACCGTCTCGGGCAGGATCGAGGTCACGAAGAAGATGAGCGCGAAGGCGATCAGCGTCGTGAAGATGATCGACACCCACGGCGACCGGCGGCCGGCCAGGACCTTCGCGAACACGGAAGGGAGCACGTTCTGCTTGGCCATACCGTAGAGCAGTCGGCTGGCCATGAGCATATTGATCAGCGCCGAGTTCGCGACGGCGAACATCGTCATGAACGGGAAGATCGTATCGATCGGCAGGCCTGGAGCGCCCTCGCGGACGACCTCGAGAAGCGGTGTCTCGCTCTCGGCGAGCACGCCGATGGGCACGGCCGCGACGGTGACGAGGGAGACGAGGACGTAGATGATGCCGGTGATCGTCAGGCCCGATAGCATGATCTTCGGGAAGATCCGCGGATCCTTCGTCTCCTCGACCATGTTCACCGAATCCTCGAAGCCGACCATGGAGAAGAAGGCGAGCGCAGTGGCGCCGGTGACCGCGAGGAAGACGCTCCTGTCGCCCTCGGTCTCGAAGATCATCACGCGTGAGAAGTCGGCATCACCCGCGCCGAGGGCGAAGAACCCGACGACGATGACCAGCAGCAGACCGCTCAGTTCGATGAGAGTGAGGACGACGTTGAACCAGACGCTCTCCCCGACTCCGCGGAGGTTGATCAGCGCGATGAGGGCGAGGAACGCCAGAGCGATCCACATCACCCCTGTGCCGGAGACGTCCCAGCCGAATCCGGCCACGAGGTTCGCGGCGAAGACGTTCGACGCCGTCGATGCCGAGGTGATTCCAGAGCTGAGCACGGCGAAGGCGACGAGGAACGTCACGAAGTGGACCCCGAACGCCTTGTGCGTGTACAGCGCGGCACCCGCGGCCTGCGGGTACTTCGTCACGAGCTCCATATAGGAGAACGCAGTGATCAGCGCGATGAGGAAGGCGAGGATCACCGGTGCCCAACCGGCACCGCCGACCTGCCCTGCCACCTTGCCGGTCAGAGCATAGACGCCGGTTCCGAGGATGTCACCGACGATGAACAGAAGCAGCAGCTTCGGCCCCATGACCCGCTTGAGGGTCTCGGACTGGTGGCCGTCACCGGGGTCGATCGTCGTCGTGGGTTCTTTGTCGCTCACGATTCCTCCGTGTCCGATGCGGCGCCTGTGCCGTCCGATACGGCGGCTGTCCCGCATACCTGGCAGCCCTGACTGGGGTCAGAGCCTCGCCGATCATGTCTGAGACGAGGCCCTCAGACACATCCTTCAGCCTCGGACCACTGTGAGAAACGCCGAGAACAGTGCCTGCGAATCCCGTTCGCTCTCCGGCCCGAGCTCCTTCGCTTCTTCCAACAGGGTATCTTTATCGAACCCCAAAGTCTGCAGTTTGTCCGCATCCCAGCGCTCGATGTTCGCCCGCGTCGACTCCGGATGGAACTGCGTGCCCCACGCCTGACCGACTCGGAACGCCTGGAATTCACACGCTGCGCTCGTCGCCAGCAGGGTCGCCTCCTCGGGGAGTGCGACGATGCGGTCGACGTGGCTTTCGACGAACGACGTCCGTGGCCGGATCGAGGAGAACACGGGATCCGCGGCCGCCTCGGCGGTGGTGTCGATCCGCGTGTATCCCTTCTCCGGCGCCCCGGTCTGCGCACGCACATCACCCCCGATGACATGGGCGATGAGCTGCCCGCCGAGGCAGATCCCGAACTGCGGCAGATCCAGCTCCAGCGCACGGCGGACGAGTGCGGCCTCATCGGCCAACCACGGCGCACGGTCCGTCTCATCGGGCATGTACCCGCCGCCGAGCATGATGAGCCCGTCATAGGCATCGAGCTCGGCAGGCACGGGCAGCGGTGAGACCCCGCCGATGCGCAGATCGAACTCGACGTTCTCGCTGATCATCCACCGGGTCAGCAGTCCCGGCTGGGAATCGATGTCATTGACGATGACGATCAGCCGCGTCATGATTGCGCACCCGCCGAGGCGGCCGGGCCGGCGGACACGGACGGTGCGTCGTCTGCGGAGCCGAGGAATGCCGTGTACGCGTCCTCGTGTGCGTCGAGGACGCGCATCGCATTGTCGAAGCCGATCTTGCGCAGGTCGCTCTGCGACCATCCGCGCGAAGCGAGCTCGCCGAACAGGGTCGGGTACTGGCCGGCGTCCCCGAGTCCGGTCGGCAGCTCATCGACTCCGCAGATGTCGCCGCCGAGTCCGATGTGGTCGATGCCGATCCGCTCGCGCACGTAATCGCAGTGGTCTGCGACCTGGGCGACGGTCACCTCGGGGGCGGTTCCCTGCTCTCCGGCGTCGACCCACTCGCGGCGGGCGTTCGAGACGAACGAGGGCACGAAGGTCATCATCGCCACTCCCCCGTTGTCGGGCACGCGGTCGAGGACGTCGTCGGGGATGTTGCGCGGGTGCGGGTTGAGACCGAACGCGCAGGAGTGGGTGAAGAGCACCGGCAGCGTGCTCTGGTCGAGCGATTGGTGCATGACGGTGGGCGCGACGTGGGAGAGGTCGAGGATCATCCCGATCCGGTTCATCTCCGCGACGACCTCGCGGCCGAAGGCGCTCAAACCCCCGTGGACCGGTTCGTCCGTGGCCGAGTCCGCCCAGGAATGAGTGGTCGACCAGGTCAGTGTCATGTAGCGGGCCCCGGCACGGGCGTAGGACCGCAGCACGGCCAGGGACTCGTCGATCTGCTGACCGCCTTCGACGCCCATCAGAGAGGCGACCTTGCCGGCGGCGCGGGCGGCGCGGACATCGGCGGCAGTACGGGCGAAGGCGAGTCGTTCGGGGTAGGCGGTGACGACGCGCTGGACCGCGTCGATCTGCTCCCATGTGGCCTTGACGGCATCAGGACCGGTGATCGAGGAATGAACGTAGACGGACCAGTACTGCGCAGCCACGTGTCCGGCCACCAGCTGATCCATCGTAGTGAACGGCGAGACGGCCGGGTCATTGAGCCCCTCGACGCTGTAGTCGCGTTCCTCGCGCAGGTACCAGGCGAGGTCGTTGTGGCCGTCGAAGACGTCGACGGCAGGGGCGGATGCTGCGGCTGCTGCCGATTCGGCTGCTGCGGATTCGGTGGTGGGTGCGGATTCGGTACTAGGTGCGGTCATGGTCGGGTCCTTCCGGTCGGGCGGATTGGGTCGGTGCAGGGGTGGACGGATGCAATCCGCCGGAGCGGGCGGATGCGAGCTGCCGCGGCGGACACGTGCAAACTGTCAGGGCCGTCGAGACGGCCGGACCGGACACGGCATACACGGTGCGCCCCTGGAGCGGCACGCCCGCGGTGGGGAGGTCGGCCGCCTCGGCGAGGTGGGTTCGATCCGTTCATCATGCCAGCCCGGACAGGATCTGGGCCGACCACAGGCCGAGGAACGTGCCGAGGAACGTGCCCATGAGCGCGAACAGCACGCCGACTGGGACGAGCTGTCGGTTGAATGCGCCCGCGACGACCGGTGCCGAGGCGATTCCGCCGATGTTCGCGGTGCTGGCCACGGCGATGCTGAAGAGTTCGGTGCGGGTGAGCTTCGCGTAGATGAGCATGATGACGATGTGGACGACCAGGACGATGATTCCCGCCACCAGGTAGAGCGGCGCTTCGGCCAGGGAGGTGAAGTCCGAGCCGGAGGCGATGATGCCGATGATGAGATAGAGCAGGATCGTCGCGAGTTCGTTGGATCCGGCGGTCCTGCCGAAGCGAGTCGATCCGATGGCCAGCCCAAGGACGCTGACGATGAGAATCGTCCACGCTGTGCCGTCGATGACCGCTCCGACCTCGGGCAGCAGTTCGCCGAGGCGGATCGCCAGGGCCGAGGCCAGAAGTGCGAAACCGATGAGTCCGAAGATCGATGGCAGCGTCATCGGCTTCTCGTCCTCAGCGGCGATCATGTCGGTGAAGTCGAGCTTCGACATATCGGCCTTCGTCCACGTGTCGAACTTGTCGGAGACGGTGACGGAGGAGAAGACGAGCAGCAGCCAGAAGGAGTAGAGCACCGTGTCGACGATGAGGACGTAGCCGAACACGTTCTCGGGCGCTTGGAGGACCTCCTGCACCGCAACCATGTTCGCCGAACCTCCCGTCCAGGAGGCGTTGAGCGCGCCGAGGGCCTTCCACGCCTCGGGGTCGAGGCTGGAATGCAGGATGAGGTAGCTGATGATGAAGCCTGCGATGATGCTCGCCGCGGTCACGGCGAAGGTGAGCAGCAGCTTCGGTCCGAGCTTGATGATCTGCCGAACATCGCATTTGAACAGCATGAGCAGGATCATCGCGGGCAGCATCACCTCGCGCAGAGTGTCACCGACGGCGGTGATGTCCCCGCCGTCGTGGTCGAACACGCCGAAGGTGTTGAGCAGCGCCGCCACGATATAGAGGATGACGAAGCCGGGCACATACTTGAAGAGCTTGAAGCGTCCGCTCCGGTCCGCGACGACGAGTACAGCGGAGATAGCCAGAAGCAGGCTGATGAATAGAAAACCGTCCGTGATCACTAACGACACTTCCTCATTGAAAACGTCCATCCCGGTGCGGGGCATGCCTCCGGGGTGGAGCAATGTGCAGTTGTCGATCGGATCCGGTCCGGTGAGGGCCCGGGCAATCGGGGTGGTCGGACGTGCTGCCTAAGCGGTGACCTCGCGGTACTTCTTCGCGGCGTTGTTCACAGCTGTGATCAGCGCCTTCTGCGAGGATCCGTGGTAGCGGCGCTGGATGCGCTCGATCAGTCGACCGGGGTCCGTGATGTCGGCATCGACGAACAGGCTCCGAATGAAGTTCCGGGTCAGAGCCAACGTCGCCGTGCAGTCCACATCGAGGATTCGGTGGGTGTCCGGTGCGATCTCGAACGCCACATAGAACAGCCCGAACTGGCTGGTGATCGGGTTGTTCGACGGAGCCTTCGCTTCGCCTGTGAGGTAGATCGTATCGGACATCGCCCACCAGACTACCCCACGGCCGTCCGTGCCGAGGGTGCTTGCGAATCGATCGACATTCAGAGGAACCGGTGGATCGCGTCGCCGGCTTCGCGCATGACCGGCATGACGTCGACGACGCGATCGGTGCCCGGCTCCCAGTTCGCGAACACCGCGTAGGCGACGCGACGCGTCCGCGTCATCACGATCCCGGCATCGGCCCTGATCGTCCCGTTTGTGCCGGTCTTGTTCCACACCCACACATTCCGCTGGTAGTTGTAGTGAGCGAGCGGGTCGAGATCGAAGGCCGAGGCGACCATCGAGGTGTCCGCGCCGGCTCCCAACCAACGCCGGAAGATCTCGTTCGTCGACTCGTCCCAGAACTCGTCCTTGGCGTGCCGGGCCATGAAATCACTGAGCTCCGCAGCTGTTCCCGTCGACAGGGTCCGCGGCGCCTTGGCCGGACGCGGCCAGCGCAAGAAGTCGTGCAGACCCGAGTTCCGGTACCCGAGCTTGACCACCTGATCTGCGACATTCACCAGTCCGACCCGGCGGATGAGCACGTTCGTGGCGAAGTTGTCGCTGAACGCGCCGATGAGCACAGCGACGTCGAAGATGCTCAGGTCGTCCTGCTCCATGAGGTACCAGATCCCCGATTCGTCGACTCTCTCCGAGGGCCGTCGGTGCAGGCGTTCTTCCAGGTCAAGCGTGCCGTCCTTAGACATCTGCAAGGCAGTGTGGAGCAGGAAGACCTTGCCCATGCTGGCGGTGTCGAGTTCGTCGTTCTCATTGTGGGCGAACACCCGTTCACCGCTGTCGACGTCGAAGGCCAGAGCGCTGAAGCGCACTCCGGGCAGTCCATCGAACTTCACTTCGCTCATGATCGAGTCTCTCCTTCTGCTGTCGCATTCGTCGGCGCATCCACCCACAGCCGCGGCCGCTCCCCGGGCTCCGCCTCGAGCGTGACGTCGACGCCGAGCGGGGCACTCGGCGCATCGGGATCGTGGCCGAAGCCCATCTCCGACACAATCGGTACCCCCAGTCCGCCGAGGTAGTCGATCATCAGCGCCTCCACCTCGTGGACGGGCGCGCAGTCCTGCCACGACCCGAGCACCACCGCATCCGCCGAGGTGAACCACCCACCGCGGACCAGCTGCACCATGAGATTGTCGAGCCGGTACAGCTCTTCGTCGACGTCTTCGAGCATGAGGATGCTCGGACCCCGACGCTCTCGTCGTTCCCGCACGTCGACGAGCTCGGGACTGCCCATCCCAGCGGCGATGAGACTGAGATTTCCCCCGCCGAGGCGGCCCTTCGCCGACCCCGGAACCAACGTCTGTGCCCGGCTGAGCGGGTGGGCTGCGTCTTCTGCGGGGAAGCCGAGTTCGCGGCCGCCCCAGGGATGAACCAGCCACGAGGCCACCTCGTCGGGGACGACCGTCGAGTTCTTGAACGGGTCGTTGCCCACCATCGGGCAGAACAGAGTCGCCACCCCGAGGTGGTGCTCCCATGCCTGGTGAAGGGCGGTGATGTCCGAGGACCCGGTGAGCAGTTTGGGGCGTCCGTCCCGGCGCAGCATATGCCTGCGCATGAGGTCGAAGTCGATGCCGTCGAGCAGCCGCATCGCCCCGAAGCCTCCGCGCAGCGCGATGACCGCATCCGTGTCCGGATCGCACCAGGCGTCGACGAGGTCGGAGCGACGCTCGGCGTCGGTGCCGGCCAGGTACGTCACCCGCGGGTGCCGGCCGCGGACGTTGTCACCGGGCACGACGGTGAGATCCCAGGATTCGAGCTGAGCGATGGCGCGCTGCAGTGATTCCTCGTCGGTGGGTCCCGACGGCGCGATCAGTCGGACGGTGTCACCGGCGGACAGGGGCGCGGTGCGAAGATAGGGGCTCGGTGCGGGGCGTCCCACACGGTCATCCGCAGGCGCAGCACCGCCTGCACCGACGGCTCCGGCCGAATCCTGCCTACTCATTCCTCACCAGACTCTGACTTCCCAGTCGGGGAACCGCTGCGAGCAGTTCCTGCGTGTATTCGTGCTGCGGGTCGGACAGCACCTTCTCGACCTCACCGTATTCGACGATCTCCCCTCGTTTCATCACGGCCACCGTGTCCGCGATGTTCCAGGCCAGACCGAGATCATGGGTGATGATGAGCGCGCTCATGCCGAGGTTCTTCTTCAGCGCGAGGAACAGCGACAGGATCTCCCCGCGCACCGACGCATCCAACGACGCCACAGGCTCATCGGCGATGAGCACCTGTGGGTCGAGGGCCAGTGCACCGGCGATGACGACGCGCTGCCGCTGTCCGCCGGAAAGCTCCTGCGGAATCGATTCGAGATAGTCCTCGGCCGGGGTGAGTTCGGCGGCTGCGAGGGCACCGACGACCCGCTCGTACTCACGGTCTCTGATTCCCTGCACCTTCAGGCCTTCGACCACGGCTTCATACACGCTGCGCTTGGGGTTGAGCGATCCGGCCGGGTCCTGCAGAATCATCTGCACCTGCCGCCGGAAGGCCCGCAGCTCCTTCGCCTTCCGCGGCAGCGGCTTGCCGGCGAAGAACAGCTGCGAACCTGCCTCCACCTCCTGCAGCCCGAGCAGCGACCGCGCCAGAGTCGTCTTCCCCGAACCGGACTGGCCGACGACGGCGAGGATCTCCGCCTTCTTCAGCTGCAGATCCACCCCGCGCACCGCTCGTTCGCGGCCCCGGCGGGTGTCGAAGGAGACGCTGAGGTCCTTCGCCTCGAGCACCACCTCATCCGTCATGGTTAACGGTTCGGCCCGGGCCACCTGCGCGGGCCTCCGCGTCCGGGGATTCAACCGCGATTCGGGGTCCCCGATCTGCGGAAACGCACCGGCGAGCTGCTGCGTGTAATCCTCCTGCGGGGACAGGCAGACGTCGTCGCTGGGTCCGTATTCGACGAGGCGGCCGTGGCGCATGATCGCAAGATCCGCACAGACGGCTGAGAGCACGGCGAGGTCGTGGCTGATCATCAGCAGGGAGATCCCGCGTTCGGCGACGAGGCGGGCCAGGCCGGTCAGGATCTGCTTCTGCACGATAACGTCCAGGGCCGTCGTCGGCTCGTCGGCGATGATGATATCCGGCTCGCAGGCGAGCGCCATGGCGATCATGATCCGCTGCTTCTGCCCGCCGGAGAGCTCGTGCGGGTAGGCACTCGACTTCGCTGCTTCGAGATTGACCTCGGCGAGGAGTTCGAACATCCGATCCCGGCGCTTCTGCGGAGTCGTCCACGTGTCTTTCGTGTGGTGTTCGAGGGCTTCGATGATCTGACTCCCGACCTCGCGGACGGGGTTGAGCGAGTGCAGGGCGCCTTGGAAGACGATCGAGGCCTGTGCCCACCGGACCGCGCGGATCTGGCCGAAGCTCAGCTCTCGGATGTCCTGCCCGCCGAGGAGAACCCGTCCGTCGAGGCGAGCCGACTTCGGCAGCAGCCGCAGGGCCGACATGATCAACGTCGATTTCCCCGACCCGGACTCCCCGGCGATGCCCAGTGTGGCCCCGGAGGGCAGGTCGAGGCTGACGTCCTGCACGGCGACGACGTCCCCGCGGTCTGAGGAGGAGCGGTAGGTGATCGAGACGTTCTCGAACTGCAGATCGGTCATCAGCGGCTCCTCAGGGCGGGGTTGATGATGGCCTCGAATGCGCGCCCGACCATCGTGAACGCGAGCACGACGAGCAGGATCGCCACACCCGGGGTGAGCACGTACCACCAGTATCCGGAGGTCGCCGCGGACACGTCCATCGAGTTCTTCAGGATCGTGCCCCACGATTCTTTGGACGTATCGCCGAGGCCGAGGAATGACAGCGTCGACTCGGCGATGATCGCTCCTCCGACGGTCAGTGTCGTGTTCGCGAGCACGAGCGGCATCACCGCCGGCAGCAGGTGCCGGAACAGGATATGGGAATGACCGGCACCGAGGATGCGCGCCCGTTCGATGTAGAGCCGGGATTCGACGCTGAGGGACTGCGACCGCACGATCCGTGCCGTCGACGCCCATGAGGTCAGTCCGATGGCGATGACGATCGTGAAGACTCCGCGTTCCAGCACGGAGGACAGGACGATCGCCAAGAGCAGGGAGGGCAGGACGATGAAGAAGTCGACGATGCGCATGATGAAGCCGCCGAACAGTCCCGAGAAGTGACCGGCGGCCAGGCCCATGATGGTGCCGATGAGCATCGACATCACGGTCGCGGCGACACCGACGAGGATCGACACGCGCGCTCCCCAGAGGATGCGCACCCACATCTCCCGACCCAGGTCATCGGTGCCCAGGGGATGGTCGAGGCTCGGTGGGGCGTAGCGGGGCACGTCGAGCTGCTGCGTGACGTCGAGCATCGAGGCCGGTGCGATGAGCGGTGCGGCGATCGCGATGACGATGAAGAAGAGGAGAACGACGGCGCCGATGAGAGCCGGGGCGTCGGAGCGGAAGAGCGCCCAGTTCTTCTTCGCATTGTTCAGTCGGCGTTCGCGCACGAGCTTCGCACCGTCGACGGCGGGGATGTTCGCACTCATCAGGCCCTCCTGACGCGGGGATCGAGGAATCGGTAGACGATATCGGCGGCGAGGTTCATCACGATGATGATCGCCGAGAACACGACGAAGGTGCCCTGCAGGAGCGGCAGGTCGGGACCGCGGATGGCTTCGAAGGTGAGTTTGCCCAGCCCCGGCCATGAGAACACGGCTTCGACGGTGACCGCACCGGCGACGAGCCCGCCGATGTGGAGGAAGACGACGGTGACGGTCGGCAGCAGCGCATTGGGCACGGCGTGACGGCGACGGACCTCATCCTCGGTGAGGCCTTTTGCGCGGGCCGTCGTGAGGTAGTCCTCGCTCATCTCCTCGAGCAGGGAGGCGCGCATGATCATGAGGAACTGTGCATAGACGACGGCGACGAGCGAGACGACCGGAAGGATGAGGTGCGTGATGACGTCGATGATTCCGGCCGGCGACCAGGGGTCGAGCCCCGGGGTGATCATGCCGCCGGTGGGCAGCCACTGCAGGGTACCGCCGAAGATCATGAGCAGGATGAGGCCGAGCCAGAACGTCGGCACGGACCAGAAGATCAGCGAGGTCGAGGAGGCGAGCTTGTCGAACAGGGAATTGCGCCGCCAGGCCGAGAGCTGCCCGAGCCACAGGCCCAGGGCGATGGCGATGACGGCCGCGGTGCCCGTGAGCAGCAGGGTCGGGCCGAGGTACTCGCCGATGAGGGAGGACACGGATTTCCGGTATACGTAGGATTCGCCGAGATCGCCGGTGACGATGCCGACGAGGTAGTCCCAGAACTGGACGATGACGGGTTTGTCGAGTCCGTACTGGCTGCGGAGCTCGGCGATCTGCGCCGGCGACATCGGCCGTTCCTTGGCGATCTTGAGCACGGGGTCGCCGGGCAGCAGGCGGAAGGCGAAGAAGCCGAGCACGATGACCAGGATCATCGAGGTCGCGGCCCCGCCGAGCTTGCGCAGGAAGTAGCGGGCGAAGGATCCGCCGGCCGGAGGTTCGTCCATGTCGACGGCGGCAGGGTTCGGGTCGGCGGTGTCGGCAGTTCCCTTCGCCGAGGCGGGGCTGGGGTTCGTGGGGTCGGTGCCCGGGGTCGCCGTGTCCGTTCCTCGGTCAGGGCGATCCCCGGAATGGGGATCGTGGGTGGGTGTGCTCACTGTGGTGCTCCAGGTGATGAGGACAGAGGCCCGTGGGTCCGGGTGCCGCAGATGGCGCGGGTGGCGCGGCACCCGGACTGTGGGCGCGGGAACTATTCGCGGTCGTCGGACTTCTTGCGACGGCTGAGCAGCCAGCCGCCTCCGCCGAGAACGACGATGGCTGCGGCCGCGATGCCGATCCAACCGCCGGCGCCCATTCCGCCGCCGGTAGTTTCCTCTTCGCTGACGGGTTCGACCGAGGAGTAGCCCCAGTAGCCGACCTGGTTGGCGATGGCGCCGCCGTCGGACGGCTGTTTGGTGAAGTTCTCGAACCGGTCGGAGCGGTAGGCCTCGAGCTGGTTCGGGTACCACAGCGTCACTGAGGGGGCCTCTTCATAATGGATGGCCAGTGCCTTCTGCACGAGTTCCTGACGCTTGGCCTGGTCGAGCTCGACGTGCTGAGCCTGATAGAGCTTGTCGAATTCCTTGTTGCACCAGCCGTCCTGGCTGGTGCCGCCGTTGCCGTCGGCGTCGGGGCGCTGACCGCAGGTGTTGATGCTCAGCTGGTAGTCGGGATCGGGGTTGATCGACCAGCCCGTGAAGTACATGTCGTAGTCGCCCTTGGTGGTGCGTTCGGACTCGGTATCGGCATCGGTCGATTCGTTCTTCAGGTCGATGCCGATGTCCTTCATCCACGGCTTCAGGAACTTCGCGGTGCTCTGCTCCGTCGGAACGTCGGCATCGGTGAGGAAACGCAGCTGCAGCTTCTCGCCGTCCTTTTCGCGGATGCCGTCGGAGCCTTCCTTCCAACCGGCGTCGTCGAGGAGCGTCTTCGCGCGGTCGACGTCGAATCCGCTGACGACCGGGTTGTCGGGGCTCAGCGCCCAGTCCGGGTAGACGGCGGGAATGAAGCTCGTGGCCGGCTGCGCATAGTCCTGCATGACCTGTTTGCGCAGGGTCTCGGTGTCGATGCCGGCCCGGATGGCCTGGCGGACCTTCTTGTCCTTCAGCGCCTCATTGCCGGTTCCGAACTCCTTGCCGTCGGCGTCGGCGACACCCGGGTTGATGGAGATTCCGTTGAAGCGGCGGCCGTTGCCGTCGTTGAGTTCGACGTTGTCCGCGTTCTCCAGTGCCGTGAACTGATCCGGGCTGAGGCCGGTGACGAAGTCGACCTCGCCGGAGCGGATCGCCTGCACCTGCGCATCGGAGTTCGTGTAGTAGCGGTATTGGATCTCGTCGAGCTTCGGCTTGCCGCGCCAGAAGTTCGGGTTCGCCTTGAGCGTGATCGACTTGTTCGCCTCATAGCTGTCGAGCTGGAAGGGTCCCGAGCCCACGGACTTCTCGTCGTTCTTGAATTCGCCGGGTTTGTCGATCTTCGACCACACGTGTTCCGGCACGACGGGGATCTCCTGGCCGGGGTTGTTCGCCTGCGCCTCCTTCAGGGCGATCTTGACGGTGGAATCGTCGGGGGCCTCGACCTTCGCGAAGTTCTCGACGAGGCTGCCGTTGGCCACCGCCATCTCGTCGTTGTCCATCATCTGGTTATAGGTCCATACGACGTCTTTCGAGGTCAGCGGTTCCCCGTCGGACCATTTCATGTCCGGGCGGATCGTGTAGGTCCAGACCTTGCCCTCGGAGTCCGTGTTCCATTCGGTGGCGAGTCCCTCGGTGACCGAACCGTCCTTGGCGTCGTTGGCCACGAGGTTCTCATACATGTACCGGAAGGTGTTCGTCGGCACGAGGTAGAAGGAGGTGAACGGGTTGAAGGAGTCGACGAATCCGTCGGTGGCGATCCGCAGCACGTTCTCAGCGTCGGGAGTCTCCGAGGCGGCGGCCTGTGCCGGAGAGGCGGCCATCGATCCGGCGAGTGCCAGCGCCGCGATGCCGGCCAGGCATCGGCGCAGGCTCACGCGCACGGTGCGGCGCAGCGAGTGTTGAGTGATCATTGGACCCCTTCGGTTCCGGCCGCCGGAGGCGGCTCCTGCCTGCGGCGGCCGGACCGTGATCATGAGTTCTCCGCCTGCGACCGCCGAAATGTGTTGTCTGTCACTCTATGCCGGAACGGGTGTGAAACCGCAGCACCAGCTCACAACTTCTGGCGTGTCGCCTTGTGCGATCCGCACAATCGGAACGCGCTCGCACACGACGGTCCGGCACACGCAGGCGACTCGGATCACATGACAACGGTCCGCGAGCCGTGCACTCGGCACGGTTCGCGGACCGACGAGGGAATCAGGCCGTGGCCGCGGCCCTCTGGGCGGCGATCTCGGTGGTGGTCGTGGCCTTCCGCAGCCGCTGGATGAGCGCGACCGCAACGAGCACGACGAGACCGACGAGAGAGACCCAGATGTTCGGGTAGATCAGGGTGATCCCGGCGGCCAACAGCAGCACCCGCTCGACGATGTTGGCGCGACCCATGAAGTACCCGGCCAGGCCCGAGGACACTCCGATCATGCCGAGGATCACGGTCACGAGCGCCAACAGGAGCTCCTGCCACGTGCCCTGGAGCAGCAGAGCCGGCTCGAGGATGAACACGTAGGGGATGAGGAACCCGGCGATGGCGATCCGCACGGCGGTGACACCCGCACGCATCGGATTGGCCCTGGCGATGCCGGCGCCGGCATAGGCTGCGAGGCAGACCGGCGGGGTGATGTCGGCGAGGATCCCGAAGAAGAACACGAACATGTGCGCCGCAATGAGCGGCACATCGAAGTTGTTGTACAGGATCGGTGCGGCGACAGTGGCCGTGACGACGTAGTTCGCGGTCGTCGGCAGGCCCATGCCGAGGACGATGCAGGCGATCATGACCATGACCAGGACGATGAAGAAGTTGCCTCCGGCGAGATCGACCAGCCCCTTGCCGAGCTGTCCGCCCAGTCCGGTCGCCGTGACCGTACCGGCGACGATGCCCGCAGTCGCGCAGGCCGCGATCACCGGCAGCGCCGTGCGGGCGCCCTCGACGAGCAGCGTGACGAATCCGCGCGGATCCATCCGCGTCGACTTCCGCAGGAAGCTGAGGAAGAACGCGGTGCCGATGCCGAACAGCGCGGCGCGGATCGGCGACATCCCCGACAGGAGGGTGAGGATGATGACGGCCAACGGCAGCAGGAGGTCGAGGCGTTTGAGCAGCTCCTTGCCGTCAGGCAGGCTCGCCTTGGACAGCCCGAGGATCCCGTCGGTCTTCGCCTCGAAGTGGATCGAGAGGAAGGCCCCGAGGAAGTAGAGGATCGCCGGGATGATCGCGATGACGATGAGTCCGTTGTATTCGAGGTCCGGAACGTTCTGCGCCATGATGAACGCGGCCGCGCCCATGATCGGAGGCATCAGCTGTCCACCCGTCGAGGCGGTCGCCTCGGTGGCGGCGGCGAAGTGGGGCTTGAAGCCCGACCGCTTCATCAGCGGAATGGTGAACGACCCCGAGGCGACGGTGTTGGCCACGGACGAACCCGACACCATGCCCTGAAGACCGGAGGCCACGACCGCGGCTTTAGCGGGACCGCCGGTGAATCGGCCGGTGAGACGGAAGGCCAGGTCATTGAAGAACTGTCCGATGTTCGTGTGCACGAGCATCACGGCGAAGAAGAGGAAGAGGAAGATGAAGTTCGCCGAGACCTGGATCGGAGTGCCGAAGATGCCCGATCCGTTCGACAGGAACATCGTCGTCGCGAAGTCCTCGAGACTCATCCCGGAATGCGTGAACACAGGGCTGTAGTTGCCGAAGAGTCCGTAGAGGATGGCGATGCCGCCGATGATGACGATGGGAAGGCCCACACACCGGCGGGTGGCTTCGAGGATGAGCAGGACGCCGAGGATCGCCACGAAGTAGTCGAGGTTCGAATAGCCGAGGATCTGGACGGAGTTGCTCACCAGCCGCGAGTACTCGACGAAGACGTAGAGGTTGCAGCCGAGTCCCGCGAAGCCGAGGAGCACGTCGTACCAGGGGATGCGGCTGCCGCGCCCGATCAGCGCGTCGGCGACGCGGTTGCCCGTCGCCGGCGCATCGAGGAGGCGGCGGCTCGGCGGGTAGAGGAAGAAGATGAGCGCGGTGGCGCCCGCGAGATGCAGCGATGTGTGCATCCACGTGTTGAAGGGCCGTTCGAGTGCGGCATAGAGGTGGTAGACGGTGAAGGCGATGGACAGTCCGCCGACCACCCAGACCCACCAGCCGAGATCCTTGCGATAGCGGCTGGAGGTGTCATGCTTTGCGAGTACGTCGGCCGATGCGCGTTCTCCGGCGGCCACCTGATCGGCGCCGGGCCCGGCCGTCGCGGAGGACGGCCGGGTCGGTGTCGAATCTTCGCTCACGGCAGCTCGATGCCCTCTTCTTCGAAGTACTTCTGAGCGCCCGGGTGCAGCGGCACGTCGCCGACGCCCAGCATGGCGGAGTCCTTCGTGATGAGCTTGCCGACGTCGAGGGTGATCTCGTCAGTGTGCTCGAACAGCGCCTTCGTGAGGTTGTAGGCGGTGTCCTCACTGACCTGATCGGTCGAGGCCACCAAGGAGGCGAACACCGAAACGGTCGGGACGTCCTCATCGAGGAAGTCATAGGCGTCGGCCGGGATGTCGTAGGACTCCGCGCCCGATCCCTCTTCGATCGTCTTCGTCGTATCGTCGTCGAGCCCGAGCAGCTTGACGTCGGTCGTCGCGGCCAGCTGGGTCAGTCCGGCCACGGGTGTGCCCACGACGAAGATCGTGGCATCGATCTGCTTGTCGGCGAGCATGTCGGTCGAAGCACCGAAATCGGTGATCTCCGGGGTGTAGTCGGATTCGCCGATGCCCGCGGCGTCGAGGATGGCATCGGAGATGGCGCGCGTGCCCGAACCGGCGTCGCCGACCGCGATCTTCTTGCCCTTGAGGTCGTCGACCGATTCGATTCCCGAGTCTTCGCGGACGATGATGTGAGCGGCCTCAGGGTAGAGCGAGGCCAGCCAGCCGACGTTGTCGATCTTCGTCCCGTCGAGGTCTTCGAGCTCGCCGTTGACCGCGGTGTTGGCCGTATCGCTCTGCGTGAAGCCGAGCTGCCATTCGCCCTGGTAGATCTTGCCGAGGTTCTCGGCCGAGGCACCGGACTCGACGTAGTTGACTGTCACGCCGTCGACGTTGTCCTCGAAGATCGAAGCGAGCTCACCGCCGAGAGGGTAGTACGTGCCCGATGTGCCACCGGTGCCGAGCGTGAGGTCGTCGGTGGTCTCACCGCCTCCACCGCCTCCACCGCTGCCGCCGTCCGAGCCGCACCCGGTCAGCGCCAGCGCCACGGCGGCGACTGCCGCAACTGTCATCCGTCTGATGTTCATCTTCTGATCTCCTCTTCGGGGGTCAAGATACTTTGGCGAGCTGCTCAGAGTTCAGCCGCCTGCTGTCGAGACTAAAGGCACCATACACTCTCGCACAGCTCAATCATGAAAGTTTGCTGAATTGTTAGCCGCCTTGCCTGAGCGTCGCCTGAAGTCCTCAGGTCCGCGCCGATCACCACCGCGGCCCCGCCTCGGCGAGGATCTCGTCGATCGTCTGGCCCCGTCGGATGACGACGAATCGCGGTTCGCCCCCGTCCCCGGTGCGGTACCCGTAGACGGGCACGCGCGGGAGGAGATTGTAGGAGAAGGGGTTGGAGAAGTAGTAGGCGCCGGTCTCGGGCACGGCGACGAGGTCGCCGACGTCGAGGCGCGGCAGCGAACGGTCCCGAGCGAGCAGATCCCCGGAGAAGCACGCGGGCCCGGCGACATCAGTGGGCACCGCCTCGGCGATCTTCGGTTCCCCGTCGGCGGTGAACGGCAGGATCCGCAGCGGCCAGTCGTGCGGGGCGTAGGCGGTGCGGGTGGCGACCTGCACGCCTGCGTGAGTCATGGCGATGCGCCGCCCGCCGCTGGTCTTCGCGTACTCGACGCGGGTGAGGACGGTGCCGGCCTTGGCCAGCAGAGCACGCCCGAATTCGGTGACGATGTCGAAGTCGAACAGGTCGGGGATCTGCTGCTCGAGCACCGCTCGGTAGTCGGCGAAGGTCGGGGTGATGTCCTCGCCGTCGAAGTTCACCGACAGGCCTCCCCCGATGTCGATGCGGGTGATCTGGCGCGTCCCCGCACGCGCGTTGACCTCCTGTGCGAGGTCGACCGCGGTGCGGATTCCGACGGCGGCCCGCTCGAGGCTGATGCCCTGAGATCCCGAGTGCACGTGGATTTGAGTCAGTCGGGGACGCGCCAAATACGCTTCGATCACGGCTTCGCGGGCTCCGGGATCGGCGAGTCCGATGCCGAACTTCGACGTCTCGGTGGCGGTGCTCAGCGCCCCGATCGTGCCGGTGCCCGACTGCGGATTGATCCTGATCCCGATCCGCGCCTCGTCGGCGGTCGGTCGCCTGTCCGCCAATAGGCTGTCGAGGCGGGCGAGTTCGTCGAAGTTGTCGACGTTGATCGATACGCCGAGGTCGACGGCCCGACGCAGCTCGGTCCAGGTCTTGGCCGGGGAGTCGAAGACGATGCGTTCAGGGGCGAACCCGGCAGCCAGGGCGAGTTCGAGTTCGCCGGGGCTGGCGACTTCGCATCCGGCACCCTGCTGCGCATAGCGCTCGAGCAGCGACCGCAGCGGCACGGCTTTGCAGGCCACCGCGTGGAGCACCTCATGGTCCGAATCGAACGCCGAAGTGAGCCGCTCGAACGCGGTATCGATGGCATCGAGATCCATGAGCCCGAACACGGGCTCCCGATCCGAGAGCGTGGGCACACCGTCCGGCAGGGCCGGCACGCCCTCCGGAACGGAACCGCTTACGGTGGTGCGATCGAGTTCGCGCGTCTCGGCAGGGGTGTCGTCGGTGAGGGGCTGGCTGTTCTCGGCGATTGCTCTGATCGCCCGTGCTCGACCGTCGGCAATCGAATGGTGGCTGTTGGGCATAACGTCCTCTGTTCGTGATCTGGTGTCACTCTAGGACGGCCGACCTCGATGAACGAACAATAATTCGCCAAACTTCCTGGCGATCGATTGTCGGTTTCCCACGACGCGACTGCTCGAGTCCTCAGCCACCCGCGCGATCGTGGGCGAGCACCGAGAGCTCGAGCCACAGCCTCTCGGCCGGCT
>NZ_JBQDYQ010000024.1:0-4238 GCF_052105255.1 Brevibacterium sp. | reverse complement strand
CCCGCGCGATCGTGGGCGAGCACCGAGAGCTCGAGCCACAGCCTCTCGGCCGGCTCGGCCGTCGACAGACCCGTGATCTCCTCGATCCGCCCCAGGCGGTGCCGCAGCGAATTCGTATGCACGTGCAGCCGACGGGACGCCTCGGCGGAGTTGCCGACCGTGGCGAAATAGACCCGCAGCGTCTCGAGCAGGCTGCCGTTGTGCTGCGCGTCATGCCGGGCCAGCGCCCGAGCCGGCCGTGCGACGCTGCCGATATCGCCGCTGCGACCAGCCGGTTCTCCGCCGTGCGCATCGCGCTCGACGGCCAGCAGCGTATCGGCCACGCGCAGTCCGATGACTTCGGCCGCCGCATCCTCGACGGTCGCTCCGACGATGGTCGGGGCTTCCTCGTCGCCGCCGCTCGCAGGGCCTCCGCTCGTGGCACCCCGTCCTCGGCAGCCGAGGCCGCGCCTCCTGCCGTGCACGGCGTCGACGACGTATACAGCCTCGGACCACGAGCGATGCACTTCGTCGAGGCGGTCGACGGGAGAGCCGACACCGAAGTTGAGCGCCTCGTCGCTCGGCAGCGATCGCCGCAGGGCAGAGAGCACGTGGTCGCGGATCTGCGCCGCATCCGTCGGCTCGCTCATCTGCACGAGCGCTGCGAGATGTGCGCCTGTGCTCGACTCGATCCGGGCGAGCACGGCATCGGCGAAGGCGGCCCGGAGATGGAACCGCAGGACCGGCTCTCGGCCGGGGGCCGCCTCGGTGAAGGCGAGGACGCAGAAGCTGCCGGAGAACGGCAGTGACAGCAGGGTCGCCGACGGACCGAGGTCGGCCGAACCGGCGAGGATCGCACCGAGCGCCTCCCGACGAAGGCGCTTCTCGAACGGCGACCGGCGCAGGGTCCGCAGCATCACGGGCAGGGCCGCGCGGGCGGCGTCGCGCAGCACCTCGCGCAGCGGTTCGGGGTCGACCTCCGCCGGGTAGGCCGCCCAGATCGTGCCGATGAGCTCGCCTTCGCTGCGCAGCGCGATGACCGACCGGGCCGGTGATGTGCCTTCGGCGGGCCGTTCGACGACGTCGGTCGAACGGCGGATCGTGTCGAGGAACCCCGATGCCTCGAGCTCGGCGATCCGCCAGTCGGGAATGGCTCCGGACAGGATCGTCTCGCGTCGGATCTCGTCGAGTTCGCCGCCGAGGTTGGCATGCGCGAGCACACGCGAGGCCGGGTTCTCGATCGTGATCGATGCGCCCGTGGTCTCGGCGATGACGGCGGCCAGTGCGCTGAGGTCGTCGACATCGGGCCAGGTCAGAGCGCTCGTCGCGCCCTCCGTGAGCTGCCGCAGATGCACGAGGATCTCCGACCAGGTCACATGCGGCGAGCGTTCGAGGAGGACCGGAACCCGGCCCTCACTCCCCCGCAGCTCGATCCCGTCGCCGAGGTGGCTGTGCGTTCCGGGCGGCACGACGAGGGCGGCGGCGCCCGCATAGCCTGCCAGCACCGCATCGAGTCCGGCAGGACTGCTCACCGGTTCGGTGACGAGGACGACGGTCTCGGTCAGGGAGTCGTGGCCGACCGCCTCGGTGGGCGAAGCGGTGGGCGGGCCGGCAGGCGAGCCGGTGTGCGGAGCAGCGGGCGGGCCGGCAGGCGAGGCGGCGTGCGGTGCAGCCGTCGTCTGCGTGGGAGTCGTCGGCAGGTCGAAGCCGAATTCGACTCGAGCGACTACGACGTCGCCGGCCATCTCGGTCAGCGGCAGGAGGAACCCCTCCGTGTCCCGGATCAAGCGGGACAGTCGCAGGATCGCGGTGTCGGTCATGCTCCCACTGTAGTCAACGCCCGACCATGGTCGGCTGCGGCCGGGAGGGTCTGCATCGTCAGGACCGCGTGCCTCGGCGGGGCGGAGGGAACCAGACGAGCCGCCTCGGCGGGACGGGTCATTCCGGGGAGAAGAACTTGAACTGGAGGGCACGGACGACGAGCTGTGCGAGGTTGCGTGCGCCCAGTTTGAGGCGGAGGTTGCGGGCGTGCGATTTCACGGTGGACATGGCCACCGATTGGGCGTCGGCGATCTCCTCGTAGCCGTGTCCCTGGCAGAGCAGGGTGAGCAGATCCATCTCGCGCGCGGTCAGCTGCGGTGCCGCGCCGGGGGCGTCGGGCAGCTGGTCACCGCTGATGACGATGTCCTCGGCCAAGTCTTTGAGCAGTTCGGGGCTCTCGTCTGCCGAGGCCGCCCGCACGATCGAGACGAGTTCCCTCTCCCCTGCCGTCTTGTTGACCACGGCGAGTGCGCCAGCCTGAAGTCCACGGGCGATTCCGGGCCCGGGCGACACGGTCGTCAGGAGCAGGACTCGGGCGTCGGGGTCGAGGTCGATGATCGCCGCCGTCGCATCGACGCCGCTCATTCCCGGCGGCATGTTGACGTCCATGAGGACGAGGTCGGGACGCTCGGCGGCGAAGGCGGCGATGGCCTCCTCGCCGGAGTGGACGGGGTCGAGCACACGGAAGGAACCCGCATCCTCCAGCGTCGCGGCCACCGCTCGTGTAGTCCACGAATCGTCATCGACGACGAGGACGGAGGTGCGTGCGGCGGATTCAGGGCTCATGTCGTGGTCGGCCTGCGGCGTGGTCGCCTCCGGTCTCACGTGAGGGGTCGCCTCCGAGGTCCGGTGCGGGGCCGGGTAGGTGTGCGCCGTCATCAGGCGTCGATTCTGTCGCGGTCACTTGTGCGCTGCCCCTGGCTGCGGTGGTTCCTGCTGTGGCTGCCGGCCGCATCTTCGGGGGTGGAATCGTCGGCCGCTTTCGTCGCGGCGGCATCACCCGTGCCAGGTCGTGAAGCGGCACCGCCGGCCGACCCTGAAGCTGTACTGTGATCGATTCCGGTGGTCGACGCCGCTGGTGCCCCAGCTGCGGGTGTGTCCGCAACGGGTGTTTCCGTGCTCATGTCGAAGTCGTCGTCGACGACGTCGATCATGTCCGCGTTCGAGGAAGACCGCGCGGTATCCATTTTCGGGGATGCCGATGAGGAGTGGGAGACGAAGCGGATCGGCAGGGCCACCTCGACGACGGTTCGCCTCCGTTCATCCTCGCCCACCCGGCAGACGCCGCCCATGGCCGTGGCCCGGCGGGACAGAGACCGCGGGGCCCGGGTCAGCGCGGTCGGGGATGCGTTCGTGCTGCGGCAGAGCAGTTCGGCTCGGCTGCCGCTGCCGTCTCGCATTTCGACGACGAGGCTGGCGGGGGTGCCGGGGACGGAGTGGCGGATGACGTTCGTCGCGAGTTCGAGCATGACGGCCCGGAAATGGTGTGACATGGTGCCGGTCGCATGGGCCGGCAGCGGGCAGAGTTCGGTGGTCAGGGGAACGGACCCGGCCGCACACCCGTCTTCGATCGCGGTCGCCAGCTGCTCCGCCTCGGCGCGGAATCGGATCCGGGAGGTCCCGGAGTCCCCGGTGCAGCTCTCGGTCTCCCACCTGCTCAGGCTCGTCACCAGCTGCCGGAGCCGTTTGGTGGCTTCGGCGTTGACCAGCGCCAGCTCGGCGACGAGGCGGTCGGCGGTCTCGGGATCGCTTTCCTTGGCCAGGGTGCGGATGATCGCGGATTCGGTGGTCAGCGAGTGCGAGATGGTGTCGTGCATATCGCTGGTGAACCGGGCGCGCATGGCGTCGAGTGATTTCTGGTGGTCGACGGCGGCGCGTTCGCGGCGGTCGATCTCGCTTCGGATTCGAGCTTCGACGAAGGACGCGCACAGGCCGAGGATCGAGTAGGTCAGCCAGCCGTAGCCGAGGTCGGTGAGTCCTTCGAAGCCGGCGTCATAGGACCCGAGTCGGGTCGATGCGCCGAGGTAGACGGCCAGTCCGAGGGTGCCCAGCGCAAACCCGATCCAGCGACGGCGGCTGATCAGGACCGCGATGGCGAGGATGAGCGCCTCGGGGAACATGTTCTCCAGGTCCGGGTAGAGCATGGAGAACCCGATTCCCAGACCGGTCGTGGCGACGACGATGCTCAGCGGCAGGAACGCGGCCAAGACGATGAGTCCGTAGGCGAGGACGAGCAGGCCTGCGTAGCGGGGTTCGGTGATCTCGAAGGAGCCGGGGACGAGGATCGTCAACCCCATGATGAGGGCCAGCAGGCGGATCGGGAGATCGATGAAGCGCGGTCCCCGGAGGAAGCGCCACAGTCGGGCCGGGACGCTCGCTGACGTGCCGGTCGCGCCGTCGATCTCTGATGTCATGGCCCCTATTGTGCTACAACTGCA
>NZ_JBQDYQ010000023.1:0-48363 GCF_052105255.1 Brevibacterium sp. | reverse complement strand
AGTGTTCCTCTCAGTGTCAGACTGAGTGACTCACAACCAGCCTGACAGAGAGGGGCGCCTGCACGTTGAACCAGCTGGCGTGCACGTGGGCGCTGATTTGGCGCGGCGTCCCGCTATTCGGCACTTCGTGTCCGATTGCTAGGCGAAGCAGGAGCGCTGTCGTAATGTGTTTCCGTAATGCACTGGCTGCCGCGCCCGTGCACCCGCAGCGAACCGCTGTCGCACGTCCGCGGCACGAGTCCGCTGTCGCCGACGCGGCACGAGTCCGCGCCACCACCGTGGCCCGACCTGATCGAAGGAGATCCCATGTCATCCGAGGTGAGCCCGTCCGTGAGCGCACAGACCCCCGCCGATTCGGCACTGGAGAAGAGGACCCTGCGCAAGGTCCTCATCCGTCTCATCCCGTTCGTCATCGCGATGTACTTCATCAACTACCTCGATCGGACGAACATCGGCATCGCCGGACCGGGTGGAATGAACGAAGACCTCGCGATGAACGCGACCCAGTTCGGGTTCGCCGCCGGCATCTTCTTCTTCGGCTACCTCATCCTCGAAGTGCCCTCGAACCTCGCACTGCACAGGTTCGGCGCCCGCATCTGGCTCGCCCGTATCCTCATCAGCTGGGGCATCGTCGCCGCGGCCATGGCATTCGTGCCCAACCACGGCTGGCTCTACGTGCTGCGGTTCCTCCTCGGCGTCGCCGAGGCCGGATTCTTCCCGGGCATCATCCTCTATCTCACGTACTGGTTCCCGACCTCGATGCGCGCGCGGGCCACGGCCCTGTTCATGCTCGCCATCCCACTCTCCAGCGTCGTCGGCTCGCCCCTGTCGTCGTGGCTGATCTCCAGCGGCAATGCCATCTTCGAGAACTTCGCCGGTTGGCGCTTCATGTTCGTCATCGAAGGCGTGCCCGCCGTCCTCCTGGGCATTATGTGCATCTTCTACCTCACCGACCGCCCGCGGGACGCGAAGTGGCTGAGCGCCGAGGAGCGCAACTGGCTGCAGTCGACGATGGACGCCGAGGAGAAGAGCAAGGAAGAGACCTTCCACTACCCGGTCCGCCGGTCCCTGCTCCAGCCGCGCGTGTGGGCCCTGTCCTTCGTCTACTTCGGCATGGTCTACGGCCTCTACGCCATGAGCTTCTTCCTCCCGACGATCATCGCCGGCTTCCAGGAGTCCTTCGGCGTCGAGTACTCGATCGTTAAGATCGGCCTCATCACGGCCATCCCCTACATCTTCGGTGCCCTGGCCATGTACTTCTGGTCCCGGCACGGCGACCGCACGGGCGAGCGTGTGTGGCACGTGGCCATCCCGCTGTTCGTCGGGGGAGTGGCGATCCCCATCGCCCTCTACCTGGCCTCACCGTTCACCACGATGATCGCGGTGACGATCACCTGCATGGCGATCTGCGCCGCCCTGCCGACGTTCTGGCCGCTGCCGCAGACCTTCCTCGCCGGTGCCGGGGCCGCCGCGGGACTCGCGCTCATCAACTCGCTCGGCAACTCTGCGGGCTTCTTCGCCCCCTACATCACCGGCTGGCTGGCCGACCTCACCGGAACCCAGAACGCCGGCATGTGGGTCGTCGGTGCGGCCATGGTCGCCGCCGGAATCGTCACCCTCATCCTCCGGGCCGCTCCCGCCCCCGATAACCTGGACGTGATGAAGTAACGGCCCTCGCGGTCGCTACACCTCGCCGAGGCGGTCCAACGTCCGCCTTCGACCCACCGATCCGAGGAGCAGAATTGACGACCCCGACGTCCACCGCGCCCGACTTCCCCGCCCTCGACCCGTCGGCACTCGATGAGCTTGCCGCACGACTGAGCCCGGGTGCACTGACGACGGACCCCGACGTCATCGACGCGCACTCGAGCGACGAAGCCCTGTTCTGCCCTCGCGAGGGGGCGATCGCCCTGGTCAGGGCCGCCTCGGCGGAAGACGTCCAAGAGGTCATGGCCTTCGCCAGCGCACATCGCGTGCCAGTCGTCCCGCAGGGGGCGAGGTCCGGGATCTCGGGAGGCGCGAACGCCTCACCGGGAGCGATCCTGCTCAACGTGTCGAAGATGAAGGACGTCGTGGCCGTCAACGAGGCCGAACGTCTCGTCACCGTCCAACCGGGCATCATCAACCAGGACCTCAAGGACCACCTCGCCCCGTTCGGACTGTCCTACCCGCCGGATCCCGGATCGGTGGCACTGTCATCGATCGGTGGAAACATCGCAACGAACGCCGGCGGACTGTGCTGCGTGAAATACGGTGTGACCAGGGACTACGTGCGCTCACTCAAAGTCGTCCTCGCCGACGGGACCATCACCACGCTCGGCCCGCAGACGGCCAAGGGCGTGGCCGGACTCGATATGCGTCACCTCTTCATCGGCTCCGAAGGAACCCTGGGCATCGTCGTCGAAGCGACGCTGCGCCTCGTGCCCGCCCTGCCCGAGCCGTTCACCGCGATCGCGACCTTCCCGGATGAGCGCAGCGGACTGCAGACCGTCGCCGACTTCATGGCCGGCGGCGGAGTGCCGAGCCTGTTCGAATTCCTCGACGGGGCAAGCCTGCGCATGCTCAACGACTTTGGCGACTTCGGCCTCGACGGCGACGCCGGGTCGATGCTCATCATGCAGGTCGACGACAACCCGACCGATGCGGAGGCCGCGATGTCGACCTTCACCGAGGTGGCCCAGCGCTGCGGTGCCCTCGACGTCGCGTACTCCGACGACCCGAGCGACTCCGCGGCACTCATCACCGCACGACGAATGATCCAGCCGGCCTACGAGAAATTCGCCAACGCCCACGGCGGCGGTCAGCTGCTCGACGATGTATGCCTGCCGCGCACCGCCGTGCCCGAGTTCTGTGACCGTCTGGCCGAGCTGCGGTCATCATCCGGACTCGAGATCGCCCTCGTCGCGCACGCCGGCGACGGAAATATGCACCCATCGGTGTTCTTCGACTCCGGCGATGCGGCCGAGACGGCGAAGGCCGAAGGGGTGTTCGCTGAGATCATGCGCGTCGGCCTCGAACTCGGCGGCACGATCACCGGCGAACACGGGGTCGGGTTCCTCAAGCGCGCTTGGCTGCCGAATGAACTCGACGAAGGATCGCGACGGATCCAGCTGGCCGTGAAGAACGCGCTCGACCCGCTGGGCATCCTCAACCCCGGAAAGATGCTCGCCGAGATCTGAGCGCAGTCGGGCCGTCGGGAAAAGGCAGAAACCGACTCGACCGGGTCTGAGGACTCAGCCCTCGGCTTTGCCCTGACGCCAGTAGCCCATGAATGCGATCTGCTTGCGGTCGACCCCGACTTCCTGGACGAGGTAGCGGCGCAGACGCTTGACCGGTCCGGCCTCTCCGGCGATCCAGGCATAGAAGGGGCGGTCGTCCTTGTTCGTGGCACTCGAACTGCCTTGAGCCGCTTCGGTGAGGGCTGCGGGAACATCCCAGAGGATCTCTTCGTCGATGTTGACATCGTCGAGTTCCCGGACCTGACCACTCAGACCGCCGGTCGACTCCGCCGCTCCGGCCCCGACGGGGGTCCGGGTCTCCGCACGCACCGCCTCGCGGACGGCGGGTTCGAGCAGCTGACCGAAGTCGGCCTTCCCGCGCGGCAGCCATTCGATCTCGAAGCCGGTGGGCGCGGCGATGTCGATGATGTCCTCGGCGCTCGGGACTTCGAGAACGGCCTTGCCCTGCGCCTGGTTGTCCTCGAGTGAATCGAGGATCGACGCGATGGCGGGCACAGCCGTCTCGTCGCCGGCGAGCAGGATCTGGTGGGCATCTCCCGGGGCGAACTCGATCCCGGCGCACGGAGTCTCCGAGGCACGGGAGGGGCCGATGATATGGAGGCGGTGGCCCACCTCGGCGGCTTCGGCCCACTCGGCGGCCGGGCCCGAGTGGCCGTGCTCATCGGTGTGGAGGACCATGTCGATGACGAGTCTGCGCTCGGCATCGTCCCATTCGCGCACGGTGTAGGTGCGCATCGCGCCGCGCACCTCGGGGCTGACCTGCAGCCAGGCCTGGTACCAGGACACTCCAGCGGCTTCCTGCTCGGTGAGGAATGCCGGCAGATCGAACTGCGGCGAGGCGGCACGCTGAGGAGGGATGACGAGTTTGATCCGCAGATCACGAGGGTGGGTGTTCGGGCCGAATTCCCCGAGTCCCGTACCCCCGAAAGTCACCCGGCGGAAGGACGGGCTGAGGTCTTCGACGGCGAGGACCTCTGCTTCGAAGGCACCGATGGGGGCTCGTGACACTGATTCTCCTTCGCATCCTCAGGACCATGTGGCCGTGAGGGCGTCCCCGCGGGGACGCGTTGTGTTCGTATGTGCAGCCGTCGTGGATATGTCAACATCGGCAACGCTACCCTATCCTAATTGAGTAAGGCTAGCCTTCCCAAATAATGTCACGACGATTTCGCCGTCATCACAGGCACACCAATTCCGTCCCCACGAGGACGATCGTCAACAGCTGAGGCCCGCACCCCGCCGGGCTACGATCGGTGCATGACCGACCTGCCTGACGAACTCGGCACCGACGAGATCATCCGATCCCTGGCATCGGGCGCCCCGACCACGTGGCTCCGCTCCACCGGCACCGAGGCGGCCCTGCCCGACCTCGGGGACGTGATGGATTCCGCGGCGGCCCGGTTTGACCGCTTCGCCCCCTGGTTCGCCGAGACCTTCCCGGAGACGGCGACCGTTCCGGCCGAGCTCGCATCAGCGTTCCCAGAGGCAGGCGGCGGGTTGATCGAATCGGCGCTGGTTTCGGCACCTGCGGCGCAGCACAGCCTCGACGGTCTGTTCGGATCCGAGCTGGGCGGACGGCTGTGGCTCAAACGCGACGACTCCCTGCCGGTGAGCGGGTCGATCAAGGCCCGCGGCGGCTTCCACGAGGTGCTCGAATTCGCCGAGGCGGTCGCCGCCGAGCACGGACTCGACGCTCTTGATCCCGCCACCTATTCGACCCATGAGTTTCGTGAGATCGCCGCGAACCACCGCATCGTCGTCGGTTCGACGGGCAACCTCGGCCTGTCGATCGGGATCCTGAGCGCTCGCCTCGGCTTCGCCGCCTCGGTGCATATGTCAGCCGACGCCCGGGAATGGAAGAAGACGAAGCTGCGCGACCACGGGGTCGACGTCATCGAACACGCCGGCGACTTCGTCGAAGCCGTCGAAGCCGGCCGTGCCTCGGCGGAAGCTGCCGAGAACACGCACTTCGTCGACGACGAGGACTCCGTGAGCCTCTTCGCCGGATACTCGGTGGCTGCCCTGCGGCTGGAGCGCCAGTTCACGGCCGCCGGAGTGACCATCGACGAGCATAATCCGCTCACCGTCTACCTGCCGTGCGGAATCGGAGGCGGACCCGGGGGAGTGACCTTCGGACTCAAGCGAGTCTTCGGCACTGCGGTGCGCTGCGTCTTCGTCGAACCGAGCCAGGCACCGGCGATGTTCCTCCGCGTGCGCACCGGTCGACACAGCGGCATCTCCGTTCAGGACATCGGGCTGTCCGGAGGCACCGCCGCCGACGGACTCGCAGTCGCCCGCCCCTCACGCTTCATAGGACCGACGATCGGGCCGCTCATCTCCGGGTTCGCCGCGGTCCCCGATGAAGTCATCCGCGCGGGAGTCGGCGTGCTCCATGAGACCGAAGGCATCGATGTCGAACCCTCCGCGACCGCCGGGCTGACCATTCCGTGGCGGATGGGCGAGGCGGCGGATCAGTCCCCGACCGGCGTCCACCTCGTATGGCTCACCGGCGGGGCGATGGTCCCCGCCGACGAACGCGCCGCCTACGTCGACGAAGGACTGGGACTCGTCGAACGGATCAGCAGCCCCGCCTCAGCGATCTTTGTCGACTGACCGGCGTGCCCCGAGCGGGGTCACGCGGCCTCGGTCACCAGTCCCAGGGGTCGTCGCTGACGGTGATGACGATCTTGCCGTCGACGATCTCGGCCGTGCCGCCTACGTCGAAGGTCACGGTGTCATCGAAGGGTTCGGACTCGTCGAACATGTCGTAGCTGCCGGTCACGAGGGCCTCACCGGACGTGTTCGAGGAGATCAGCCACGCCGGACCGCCGTTCGGACCGGTCGCGTCCTCCGGGTTCGAATACTGGTCGGCACCCAAGGAGTCATCGGCGACGGTCACCGTCGGATACGACGAGATCGACCAGGTGAGTCCGGTGGCGTCATAGCTTTCGGCCAGTGAGGATCCGAACGGGCACCCGTCGGGCTGGGCGACGGACTTCTTCGCGCAGCTGTCGATGAGGGTCTTGACCTGTTTGTCGACCTCGGTGCGGAACGCGTCCGAGGGGTGGGCTGAGAGTACCGGCGTCTCCTCGCCCTCCATGTTCGCGTCATCGCCGAGGAACGCCCGCACCTCGACCGCGTCGGCGGTGATGAGATCGGACTTCTCGGCCAGGTCGATCGTGTAGAGACCGGGGAAGGCCGGCAGGGACAGGGTCGACCCGTCGCTGTCGACGTCGATTCCGTTGACCTTGACCTTCTTGAGGCCGGGAGTGTCGACGGTGAGAGTGAGCAGGTCCGGGCTCTTGAGCGCCCAGTCGTCGAAGAACAGCGCCTTCTTCCCCGCTTTGTGCAGGGTCAGGGTGCTGTTGCCCTTGGAACCGCCGACATCGTAGGTGACTGCGACCGTCGCCGTGTCTCCGGAGACCTCGGCATCCTCGACGGTGACATCGTCGGGCAGTGCCTTGGAGCCGCCCAGGACATCATTGGTCAACAGGGTCCGTGACTCCTGCGGAACGTCGACGTCGGCAACCTCGAGGGCACCCTCGGCGTCACCGTCGGACAGCTCCGAGAAGTACTTCTCCACCGTCGCCTCGGGACCGAACATGTGCCCGTTGAGCTGGGTGACGACGATGAGAGCGGCCACGAGAACGAGGACGGCACCACCGGCGACGACCGATACGAGCGTCGTCTTCTTCTTGTCGAAGGGTTTGGCCGGGCCCGCGTACGGCTGCCCGGCCGAACCCTGCGGCGTCGAATAGGTCGGCTGACCGGGGGCACTCTGCGGGTAGGCATAAGGCTGCTGGTCGGACGGAGTCGGATGCTGCTGCGGACCGACCGGATCAGAGAACTGCTGCGGGCCCTGCGGCGCACCGGCCGGTTGGCCGCCAGGCCGGCCCTCCGGCTGTCCCTGCGAGCCGAACGCATTCGGCGATGCGGGCGGGCCCTGATAGCCGGCAGGTCCCTGTGGTCCGAACCCGCCCGCCCTGTATGGCCCGACTTGGCCGGGACCGGGAGCAACGGGCGGCGGTGTGGGCGCCGCGGACTGAGCCAGATCGGGGTGGACGAACGCGAACTGCGGTTCGCTCATGCCCAAGTGCGGACCCCAATACGGGTGCACGGTCCGTCCGGCGGCGATCCGTGCCACGGCCGGGAAGGTGAGGGCCAGACGTGGGCCGAGGGTGCGTGAAAGCACCTCGATGATCCCGCCCCAGAGGGCGAAGATGAGGAACGTCCAGGCCAGGGGGCCGATCCCCGCACGGGCCGCACCGGAACCGCCGAAGAACATGGCCGCCTCGGCGGATCCGGACATCGACAGGTGCGCGGGGATGGCCAGCAGCGACAGCAGACCCCAGACGAGACAGAACGCCACCGGCAGCTTCCACGCACTCGACCACTGCTGCTTGTCCTGCTCGATCACGGTCCAGGCCGGACGCCGGGTGACGGTGGCGACGATCGTCGCGATCAGTACCGCGGCCGCGACGACGAGCAGACCCAGCCACAGCGGCCCGGGAGCCTCGCGGCTGAACAGGGTGAGGCTCTCGGAGAAGGTGTCAGAATAGGCGCCTAGGTCGCCCTGGGCGGTGGCGCTGATTCCGCCGAGGTGGGTCAGGGACGTGAGGATGAGGGCCACGTTGACGAACGTCAGCGGCACCAGCTGGCCGGGCATCTCGACGGACAGCGGCAGGACGAAGAGCGCGACGATCGAGAACACGGCCACGCAGACGGCGAGGTGGATCCAGGTCACCAGCAGAGGCGGAACAGCCCAGCGCAGGAATGGTGCACCGATCGCCTCGGTGCCCTTGAAATGCCCGGCGACACGACCGGCGATGCTCGTGATGAGGATGACGAGCAGGGGCAGGAAGAACGATCGGACGGTGACCGCCGAGAAAATGAAGGTGAACGATCCTTCCTCTTCGAAGGCGGAGGCGCGGGCGGCGAAGATGACCTGGAGGAGGAAGAGGACGAGCGTCATCGCCAGGGTCGCGACCCCGATGCGGATCCACGTGGACACCCGGTTGGGCGCGGGGGAGCGGCGTTCGCTCAATTTCGTCATCCACCACAGCAGACCCACGGTGACGATGGTGACCACCAGGGGTGCGCCGGTCGTGAAGATGGCCAGTTGGGCGTTGAAGCTGTCAGGGGCGTTGATGTCCAGGCGCAGCGCCGCCGAACCGAACAGCGACAGAGCCATGAGGATGAATGGCAGGGCGTAGTTGAGGCTGTCGAGGTTGAGGCCGGTCTCCTCGGTCAGTGAGCTGAACTCCGACATCGACGTGAGGATGACGGTGAGGATGATGGAGACGATGATGCCGCCGAGGAGGGCGATCCCCGGCGGGATCAGGGCCGTCTTCCAGGTCGCTCCCTTTGCCAGCGCCGAGGCGAACTTCGACTTCGGGGCATTCGCCGGGTAGCCCGGTGGCGCAGGGTAGGGCACGAGACCGGATTGGTAGGGGCTCTGCTGGTGAGGGGCTTGATGGTCGGGGGCGTGCTGATAGGGCACCTGCTGGTAGGGGTCTTGTTGGTACGGGTCGACGGTCTGATCGGTGGTGGGCGTGCCGCCTTCCGGCGGTGCCCAGCGAGCGGTTTCGTCGGTGGCCTCATCATCCTGAGCTGCAGGATCATCCGAGGTCTCGGCGGCGTCCGGAACCTCGTCTTCGGGGCTCTCCTGGTCCTCGGCGGTCTGATCCTTCGGATCCTCGGCGGCGGTCGGTGTCGTCTCGTCGGATTCGTCGTGCATACCCAATCCTCAAGTGCAGTTGCCCGACAGCTCCGCAATGTCATTCAAATCGAAACAATCAACCGAGCAGATCAAGCATGTGTAGTTCACAACTTATATTAGGCTGTTAATGCAAGAGAAGTTCTCTATTAGGACTTTTTCTGAGATACGGCGTGATCGATCTGGAGTTGCGGATGAGTACGAACCCTCCCGGGCGCGGGGATGAGAACGAATGGGACGTCAACGACCGGTCGGGAAGCCAATGGTCCTCGCAGCCCGGATCCCAGCCGGGTCCGCAGCCAGGTCCGCAGTCGGGACCTCAGGCGGGCAGCGGGTGGGGCGCACCTCCGCCGCCTCCACAGTCACCTCAGCCGCAGCGCCCGTATATCCAGACCCCGCACTCGCAGAGCGGCCCGCCTCATCGCAACGGTCAGCCTCCTCATCAGCAGTGCGGGCCCTCCCCGGCTCAGGGCGCCCAGCCTTTCCCCGGCGGCGGCTACGCGGCCGCCCATGGAATGCCTCCACAGTCCGGCCAAGCTGCATACCACCAACAGCCCTACGGCTACGGTCCGGGCCCGTATCAGCAGGCCGGACCGCCGGCACAGAAGAAGCGCGGCGGAATGATTGCCCTCTTCGCCGTCATCGTGATCGTTCTTGGTGTGGGCATCGGATGGGGCGCGGCGAAATTCTTCTCGAAGGATCCCGAGGACCCCGCCACCGTCGCCTCCACCGACGAACCGACGAACGCTGCCAGCGATGACGGTTCGGCTGCGGCCAGCAGTTCACCCGAACCCACGGAGACCGAATCAGCGCTGCCCGACGACCCGAAGGAGGCACTCAAACAGCTCGCCGACTCCGACGGACAGACAGCGAAGAGCGAACTCAACGGCAAATGGGTGCCGCAGCTGAGTTCGAAGAAGGTCGGCCTCGAAGCCGAGGGAAAGACCTGGGACGAAGAAGCGATTCTCGAAGAATTCGAAGGGCTGCGCGAAGAGTTCCCCCGCGTGAAGCTCATCTGGTCAGGCGATTTCAGCAGCTTCAAGGAAGACAACTTCTGGGTCACCGTCGTCGGCATCGGCTACGACGACCCCGATGACGCTCTGTCCTGGTGCTCATCGCATGGCCTCGGCCCCGACAGCTGCTACGCCAAACAGCTCAACACCTCCGGCGGCTACGACGGAACGACCCGCCTGCAGGACTGAGGTCCCGCCAGTATGACCGATGACTCCATCGCCGAGGCGGCCCGCCATTCTCATGCCTGGATGGATAGACGAAGGGCCACCTGAGCGGCTCATCCGTGGATTCGCCGCCGGTTGTTCACCGCGAACACCGCAATGCCGGTGACGAGCCAGATCGCGCCGATGACCAAGGCCAGAGGATTTGCGCTGACGAGCACTGCGATGAGCAGTCCGGCGCCGATGACCGGAATGACGCCGTGGTTGAACCAGTTGGGAGTCTCGCTGCCCTGCTTCTTCACGAGGAAGTATCCGACCACCGAGGCCTGAAGGAAGATGAACGCCGTCAGCGCCCCGACGTTGACGATCGAGGTCAGCTGGTCGAGACCGTCGGCACGGGTCGCCGCCCACCCGGCCACGATGACGTTGCCGCCGGCGGCCACGAGGATTCCCTTCCACGGCACACCGGTCTTCGGGGCCACCTCGGCGAGGAATTTCGGCACCTGACGGGACCGTCCCATGTCCATGAGGATGCGGGAGCCGGCAGCCTGACCGATCATCGCGGAGAACGCTGCGCCCACGGCCTTCGCCAGGGCGAGCAGCCAATGCAGCCACGATCCCAGCGTCGAATCGACGGCACTGTAGTAGGCGGCTCCCTCGAGCGAAGGATCTGCCTGCAGCTCCGCCGGAGTCAACGGTGAGAGCAGACTGCCCACCCAGGTCTGCGCGACGAAGAAGACACCTGCGAGCACGAGGCAGATCAGCGTGGCACGGCCGACGATCCGCGGCCCGCCCGTGGCCTCCTCGGAGAACGTCGCAAGCGAATCGAAGCCGAGATACGACAGGACGGCCACGGACACGGCCGCGAGCACCGCGGTCACGGAGAACGCATCGACCCCGGTCAGCGGGGTCAGCCATCCCCGCGTCGGGCCGTGCTGGACGAGGTAGGCGATGCCGAGGACGAGGACCAGGGCGAGGACGGCCACCTCGGCGAGGACGACCCCGGTGATCACCCGGGAGGCGACCTTGACCCCGGCGAGGTTGAGCCCGGTGGTCAGCACGACGGCGACGGCCACGAACACCCAGACGGGCAGGGCCGGGAAGATCGAGTTCAGCGCGATCCCGGTGAACAGATAGGCGACCGAGGGGATGAAGAGATAGTCGAGGAGGATCATCCAGCCGGCGACGAAGCCGGCCGGTTTTCCGATTCCCGCCGAGGCATAGGCGAAGACCGTGCCCGCGCGGGGGACCTCCCGTGACATGCGCATATAGCTGACTGCGGTGAAGGCCATGACGATCGTCGCGACGATGTAGACGAGTGCCACGGCCCCGCCCGAGCGGGCATCGAGGGTGCCGAACACGCCGACCGCGGCCGCGGGACCGATGAAGACGAGTCCGAAGAAGACGAGCTCGCTCAGGCCGATCGTCCGTTTGAGCGTCCCACCTCGCGCCGAGGCGGCCGTGTCCTCGGGTGCGGAAGTCTGAGTTTCGTTGTCGACCTGGTTGGACCGATCATCGGCGGTCATATCGTCCATCGTGGTGCCCGTCTTTCGAAGTGTGTGCTTCAACTCTACGCGCAGGTCATGGCGCGGTTTCGAGACCCCGATAGGATCGGGGGAGAGGAAGGAGACCCGAATGACGTATCACCCGCAGATGATCCAGCCCGGTGGGTTCCCGCCGGGAGGCGTGCCTGCGAAAAAACCGTCCGTGGTGCCGGGAATCCTCCTCATCATCGCCGGAGTTCTCGGCCTCGGGGTGGGGCTGTGCATCCTCGTCATCCCGATGTTCCTGTTCCTCCTCGGAGGCGGTGGCAACGTCGACGCCTTCGATGATTTCGCCTCCGGTTTCTACACCACCGGATTCGCTGTGGCCGTCATCTCCGTTCTGGTTTTGATCGCCGGGATCGTCCTCACAACCGTCGTCGCGAGGAAGCGGCGCCGAATGCGACCGCAGGTCCGGATGGTCAGGTCCCCTGGCGGGCCGCCGTTTCAGCAGACTCCCGGAGGACCTCCAATGCCGAGGCGATGATCGGCTGAGCGCCCGAACCGCGGCGGATACCCGAGAGGATCTTCCGCGACGGCACCGGATCACCACGCAGCGGCACACGCACCACATCGAAGCCGTCCGGCAGGCGTGCCAGGCGAGGAATGAGCGCAACTCCGAGTCCCGCGGAGACCAACGATGCCCCCGTCTCCCACTCGCGTGACTGGTGTGCCTGTTCCGGCTGGAAGCCGGCCGCCGCGCACGCCGTGCGCACCAGACGGTGATACGGCGAACCCGCCCGGTCGAGGATCCAGGACTCTTCGGCGGCTTCGCTCAACGCCACATCTGACTTCTCTGCCAGACGGTGTCCGACGGGAACCAGCAGATCGAGGCGATCGCTGAACAGCGCCGACTGTTCGAAACGAGGATCGCTGCGCGGCGGCAGCGGGTCGGTGGCCACGACCACGGCGACATCGGCATGGTCGGAGATGAGAAGGTCGAAGCACTCCTCGGGGTCGGCTTCGATGATCGTGACTTCCGAGCCCGGGAACCGCTCCATCACCGTCAGGGCCGTCGGTGGCAGCAGAGCGGCTGCGGCAGTGGAGAATCCGCACAGACGCAGCCGTCTGGTGCGCGTATCTCGGCTGGTGCCGAGGCCGTCGAGCTCGCCTCGGATCTCCTCCCACCTGGTGAAGAGCTCCTGAGAGCGTTCGAGGAGGAGCTGACCGGCGCGAGTGAGGACGAGTCCGCGACCGCGCGGTTCGACGACACGCACGCCGAGATCCTTTGATAAGCCTCTGAGCTGGTGCGATACAGCCGAAGGGGTGTATCCGAGGCGGTGTGCCGCCTCGGTGAGAGTTCCGACTTCGGCAAGGACCCGAAGGACGTGGAGACGCGGATCGATCATGCAATAGTATTGCACGTTTCGGATGAAGAGGATTCGCTTTTCTTCAGCAAACCCCTGGCGGACACTGGGGGCAGGAGCACGAACTCCACGGTCGCGGTCGGCGAAGGGGCCGACAGCAGGCGCGGCCGAGACACGACGAGGTGGTGGACGAATTGACTCTGGCGCCAGAGCAGAAGCGGACCGATTCCAGCACGAGCGGACCCGCTGGGTCGGGTGCGGCTGCCAGATCGGGCGGGCACGGCAGGACCGATATCGACCGACTCATCGACGAACGTGTGCCCGGCTATTCGCTCGCGGCGCCGTTCTACATCAGCCCGGAGTTCTTCTTCCGCGATATCGAGGCGATCTTCGCCTCGACGTGGATCTTCGTCGCCTCTGCTGCCGAAGTGCCCGAGCCCGGTGACTACCTCACGGTCGACATCGGCGCCTACTCCGTCATCGTCATCCGCGATGACGACGGTGCGATCCGGGCGCACCACAATGTCTGCCGTCACCGGGGGACTCGGCTGCTCAATGATCTGTCCGGCTCGGTGGGCAACATCGTGTGCGGCTATCACCAGTGGACCTACACCCCTGCCGGAGAGCTCATCTCTGCAGGCGTTCAAGCTCCCGGCTTCGACCGGAGCTGCTTCTCCCTGCGTTCGGTGAACCTCCGCGTCATCGGCGGGCTCATCTTCATCTGTCTCAGCCCGACTCCGCCCGACGATATCGATGAGGTGGCCGAGGTCATCGAGCCCTACCTGACCGGGCATGACATTGCCGGGACGAAGGTGGCTGCGCAGAGTGACCTCATCGAGGACTCGAACTGGAAGCTCGTCATGGAGAACAACCGTGAGTGCTACCACTGCGAAGCCGGCCACCCGGAGCTGACGTGCACGTTCTTCCCTACCTACGGCTACGAACCCGACGAGATTCCCAAACGCCTGCAGCCGGCGTACCAGCGCTACCTCGACGCCGAGGACCAGCTGCATGCCGACTGCGACCGCAACGGCCTGCCCTACGGACTCGTCGAGGAGCTGAGCGGTCGGCCCACCGGATTCCGGATCGAACGGGCAGCTCTCGACGGGAAGGGCGAGTCGTACACGATGGACGGATCGGCCGCCTCGGCGAAATTATTGGGCAACCTCGACACCTTCGTTCTGGGCCGGGCCTCGCTGCACGTGCAGCCGAATATGTGGTTCCACGCGATGGGCGACCACGTGGTGACGTTCAGCCTGCTGCCGTTGGCCGAAGACAAGACGCTGGTGCGCACGACCTGGCTCGTCCACGCCGATGCGGAAGAAGGAGTCGACTACGACCTCGACAACCTCACGACGGTGTGGCTCAAGACGAACGAACAGGACGCGACCTTCTGCGAACGCGGGCACCTGGGAATCTCGTCGCCGGCATATGTGCCGGGCCCGTATGCTCCCACCGAATCGCAGGTCGATGACTTCGTCACCTGGTACATCGAACGTCTCAAGGCCCATCGAGAGCAGCGGACCGTGCAGTTGGGCAATGGGCAGTTGGAAGGAGCTGAGCGACGATGAGGTACCGCCATTCGACATTGGCATCCAGGCTCACTGATGCGGTGGCGGCAGTGACGTCCACCGCGGCAGGGCACTCTGCAGCTCAGGCGCCGGCAGGCAAGGGGACCTTCCGTGTGCCCACCAAGACCGGACGCACACTGCCCGCGCAGACTCCGCCGGCCGCCTGGGCCGCTCACACATCTATGGTCGCCCCGTCCGCTCATCCGGCCGCGACCGCCTCGGTCGAACCACCTGCTCAAACTGGCCAGTTGGCCGTCGTGGCGGATCCTCCGCTCGACCCGGAACTGCTCACCGGCCCCGTCGAGGTCACCGGCATCACCCAGGTGACCCACGACGTGATGACCTTCGAGCTGCGGGCGGGATGGATGACAGCCGTTGACTTCGCGCCGGGTCAGTACGTGACGATGCGCATCCCCGAGCTCGGTCTCGAGCGCTGCTACTCGATCTCCTCGGCGCCCTTCGGCACGAACATCTTCACCATCACGGTCAAGCGTGTGCCCGGGGGAGCGGTGTCGACCCATCTGCACGACAACGTGCGCGTCGGCGATCGGCTGCACGTGGACGGGCCGTACGGGCTGTTCAGCACGAGCTTTCATCAGGCCGAACGGCACCTCTTCCTGTCCGCCGGCTCCGGAATCACCCCGATTGTGTCGATGGTCCGCAGCCTGTTGGCCCGACAGGGAGGGTTCGGCACCGACATCGCCTTCGTCCACAGTGCCTCGACGCCGGAAGACATCATCTTCCGCGCCGAGCTCGAACAGCTCGCCGAGGTCGCTCGAGTCAACGTCACCATTCTGTGCTCCCGGGATTCCGAGACCGAGGCCTGGGCTGGTCGGCGGGGTCGGATCGATGCGTCCACCCTCGCCGAGGTGGTCCCCGACGCGGCCGACCGCGAAACCTTCGTGTGCGGGCCTGGTCCGTATATGGAGGCGGTACGGCCCCTGCTCGCCGAGGCGGGGGTGGCATCGGCGCGAATGCATGAGGAGTCGTTCGTCTTCGCCACCTCACCCGCCGACCGTGTGGCTCGAGCTGGGGCGAGGGCCCGTGCCGCCGGGGCTGGGTCCGGCGGAGTCACCGGTGCGAGGCATACCGTCGAGTTCACGGTCTCCGGGCACGTGGTCGACTGCGATGAGTCCACGACCGTGCTCGACTCTGCGCTGGATGCCGGCCTGTCGGTACCCTCATCCTGCTCGGAAGGCGCGTGCGGAACCTGCAAATCCGTGCTCATCAGCGGCGAGGTCGAAATGAAGCACGCCGGAGGCATCCGGCCGAAGGAGATCGCGGCGGGCAAGTTCCTGCCCTGCTGCTCGACCCCGCTGACCGACCTCGTCGTCGAGAGGTGAGCGGCTGCCGGTGGGCCGAACCTCACCGCAGTACGAACCCGGGCACGAGGTCATCGAGCGGGTCGAGCTCGAACGTCGCAGTGGCCACGCGGTGGGCGCTGCCGGTGACGACCGGGATGACGCCGTCGGCGGTCTCTTCGAGCACTCGCGCCCGGAACGTCGTGCCGACGATCGACTCATGGACGAGTGTCTGCTCCGCGCCGAGCTCACCGGCGGCGTGGAGGGCGGCGACTCGAGCCGCCGTTCCCGACCCGCACGGCGAGCGGTCGACCTGACCGTCGGCGAAGACTGTGACATTGCGCTGATGCAGTTCGCCGCCGGGCAGCGTGCCGAACCGGTCGACGAAGACCGTGCCGTAGACACCGGAGAGCCTGTCATCCTCGGGGTGGACGGTGTCGGGATGATCGGCGAGACCCGCCTTGACCTCCCGGCCCAAGGCGATGAGCGCGGTGAGATTCTCGGGCACGACTTCGCAACTCACTTCACCGAGGCGGCCCACCTCGTCGGCCTGAGAGGAACCGGCGGCGGCACCCAACTGAGCGACGTCGACGAGCGCGTAGACCGCCCCGCCCCACGCGAGATCGACAGTGACCGGCCCCAGGCTCGTATCCACTGTGATCCCCGAGGCGACGAGCCGGCTGGGCACGTTGACGAAGTCCACCCAGGCGGCCCGTCCCTCGGAGTCCGTGTGCACCTGCGCGCGAACTCGACCCGAGGGCACGTCGATCGTGACCTGCGTGGTCCCGGACGGGTCGACGGCGACGATCCCGGCTGACACTGCCCACGCGCCGAGCGCCATCGTCCCGTGGCCGCAGGCCGTGGAGAAGCCGTCCTTGTGCCAGAACAGGACCCCGAAGTCAGCCTCATCGTCATCGGGTTCGGTGATGAAACCGCCGTACATGTCCGCATGCCCGCGCGGTTCGAAGCACAGCAGCCTGCGCAGATCATCGGCCGGCGAACCGGGTACGGCCAGTTCCCGACGCTGCGCCACACTGCGACCGGGGATCTCGACCGGGGGTTCGGCGACGATCCGGAAGGGTTCGCCGCCGGTGTGGAAGTCGACACTCGTGCAGACCGTCGTCACCCCTGTGCTCACAGCCCCATTCCCATTCTCAGCCCTTCCAGTACCGCCGCATGCACATTGCGGGAGGCGACGGCATCACCGATCCGGTACAGCGCGAACGGGTGCCCCGCCTCGGTGCCGGTGGCCTCGGGATCCGGGCCGGATTCCGGCTGCGGCCGTCCGTGGACCCACGCCTCGAGATCCGTGGCCCCGTGGTTCGACGACTGCGACTTGAGCTCGAAATAGACCTCATCGTTGGGCGTCGTCCCGAAGTCGACGACCACGGCATCGGTGACGACCTCCGTCTCCCGATCCGAATAGTCGTTGCGCAGCATCGCCACGATCTCCTTGCCCTCGATCCGCGGCTTCCGGCTCAGACGCTCGCCGAGGCGGACCTCGACTCCGAATTCGGAGAACACCCGCAGATACGCGGGGGAGTTCATCGACCCCACGTCGATGCCGATCGTGCGTTCGGGACTGACGTAGGTGACCTGCTGACCGGCCCGAGCCAGGCGTTCGACGGCGTCGAGCGCCGGGTAGAACCCGTGGTCGTCGAAGACGAGCACCCGCTGCTTCGACTTCAGCCGGTCGTCCATGACATCCCAGACGTCGAAGCTCGGACCCTGCTCACGGAAGGGATACCCGGCATCGGGAACCCCTCCGGTGGCGACGATGACGACGTCGGGGTCGAGTGCGAGGATGTCGGCCGCCTCGGCGACGGTGTTCAGGCGCAGGTCGACACCGTGCTTCTTACACTGCTGGACGCGCCAGTCGATGATGCCGATGAGGTCGCGGCGCCGCTGCGAGCGGGCGGCGATGCGGACCTGCCCGCCGGGAGCGTCCTCAGCCTCGAGCAGGGTCACCCGGTGCCCGCGCACGGCCGCGACACGAGCGGCTTCGAGTCCGGCGGGACCGGCGCCGATGATGACGACATGCTTGGGCCCGGTCGTGACGTCGTGGGGAACCTCCTGCGGCAGATCAGCCTCTCGGCCGGTAGCGGGATTGTGGATGCAGGTGGCCGAACCGGAGGTGTAGATGGAGTCGAGGCACATGTTGGCGCCGACGCAGGGACGGATATCGTCCTCACGTCCTTCGGCCACCTTGCGCGCCAAGTACGGGTCGGCCAGCTGCGCGCGGGTCATCCCGACCAGGTCGAGGCAGCCGTCGGTGATCGCGAACCGGGCGGTCGCGGCATCGGAGATGCGCGCGGCGTGGAGGACAGGGATGTCGATGGCCTCGCGGATGCGACGGCACGTCTCGAGCCAGGGTGCCGAGGGCGTGCCCATGCCGGGGATCGCCTCGGCGAGCTGACGGTCCGAGTTGATCATCCCGACATTGAGGTTGAGGAAGTCGATGCCGTGATCGGTGTAGGTCCGCAGGATCTCGGTGGCTCTCGCCTCGTCCATTCCGTCCTCGCGGCGCTCGTCGACGGCCATGCGGATGCCGAGGACGAAATCATCCGGGACGACCGCGCGCACGGCATCGATGATGCGCATCGGGAACGTGATGAGATTGTCCAGTTCGCCGGAGAATTCGTCGTCGCGGTCATTGAGCCACGGGGCGAGGAAGGAATCGAGCAGGTGACCGGCGTGCATGACCTCGAGTCCGTCGAATCCGGCGGCGGCCACGCGTTCGGCGGCGGATGCGAAGTCTGCGACGATGCGATCCATGTCGAAGTCCTCGAGCGCCTTCGTGAAGGACCGGTGCGCGGCCTCGCGGGTCCGAGAGGCCGAGACCAACGGCAGCCAGTCGCCGGCGAAGTTCGAGGACCTGTGGCCCAGGTGGGTCGCCTGGATCATGATGGCCGTACCCTCGTCGTGACAGTCGCCAGCGATCGCGGACAGCCACGGAACCACCTCGTCGGTGGACAGGTCGATATTGCCGAACGCGGCGGGGGAGTCCTTGGACACGATGGCCGAACCGCCGATCATCGTCAGACCGACACCGCCGCGGGCCTTCTCCCGGTGATAGAGGCGGTAGCGGTCTTTCGGCATGCCGAGCTCGGTGTACGCGGGCTCATGCGAGGTCGAGACGATGCGGTTGCGCAGTGTGAGGCTGCCGAGCTCGAAGGGCTGAAGCAGCGGATCGGCGGACGCGTCCGCCGCAGACGTGGTCGGTGCGGGTGTGCCGGTTGCGGGGTCGGCGGTCATGGGTTCCTCCTTCATTGCAGGAACGTCATTGTGGGTACGACTCCGTGGCGGAGTCCGGGTGGGTAATCGATTACCGACTACTTAGTTCAATGGTGCGATCTCGCGGTTATGCTGTCAATAGTTGCCGACCGCGATTCGAAGGGGAGTGTGCGATGGAGCGAGTGAGACCGCAGGCCGAATCTCTGCGCGAGCAGGCATTGGGCATCATCCGCGATGCCATCACCTCAGGTGAGCTCGCCGAGGATCGCATCTATTCGGCAGCGGGCCTTGCCAAGCAGCTCGGCATCTCACTCAGCCCGGTGCGCGAGGCGATGATGGCGCTCGTGACCGAGGGGACCGTCGAGGCCGTGCCCAATCGCGGCTTCCGTCTGGTCACCATCACCGAGGCGGACCTCGAGGAGATCATCGCCATCCGCGTTCTCCTCGCGGTCCCCGCCGCCCGCAGTCTGGCCGAGGCCGGCAGCGATGACATCGTCGGTCGCGGCCTGAATGCTGACGGCGTGCAGGCGGTGACGGCCGGGTCGGTGACCGAGACCGGCGAGGCAACGACCAAATCCGAGGCGATCGTCCGACTGCGCGAACTCGCCGAGGCGACCGTGGACGCGGCAGAGGCCGGCGACTTCGCCGAGTTCTACACGCAGGACCGCAGGTTCCATGAGGCTCTGCTCGAGCGCGGCCTCGGCGGGCGAGCCGCCGCGATCAGCCTCCGCCTGCGCGATCAGTCACGCCTCTACCGACACCAGGATCAGATCGGGGCCATCGCGGTCGATTCCGCTCGCGAGCTGCCGAGGATCGTCGACCTCATCGAGTCCGGGGACGCCGCCGAGGTGGCCGACCTCGTCACGTCGAACCTCTACTTCTTCAAGCGCGTCCCGGCTGACGCCGACGGCTGAAGCCCGCTGTGGCGAATCGGTACACCTTCTTCTCAACTGCACAGGGAGGAACGTGAGCAGTTCAGAGTAGACAGTGCCAAAAGACTGCCTGGGCCTGCCGAGACGGTGATTGCGCGCCGCTCAGTTCCTGACGACCCGATAGGTCTCGAGCCCGGGATCGGCGGCGCCGCGGACGTGCCCGGACGGGCTCGCCGCCACGGCTTGGAGGAAGTCGACGGTGTCGGCGGTGATCTCCTCGCCGGGCAGGACATTGGGGATGCCGGGCGGGTACGCGGCCAGCGAGCTCACGCTGACCCGTCCGACCGCCTCGGCGGCGGTGACGAGTTCGGAACCTGCGAAGTACGCCTCACGCGGGGTCATCGCCAATCGACCGGCCGTGGGCAGCGGTGGGAGGCCGGCGGCCGGGCTCGTTGCCGTGGCGGAGTCCGCGGTCTCGAGGCGCATGGTCTCCAAAGCGTCGATGAGGCGGCCGATGTCCGGGGACTTTCCGATGCCGATGAGGGCGACGAGGGTGGTCGCGGTCGACATCTCGGGGAAGATGTCGAAGTCCTCGGCCAGACGTTTGCGCACCGTGTGGCCATCGAGTCCGGTGGCGGTGATGTCGATGGGCAGGCGGAACGGGTCGATATCGACGACGTCGGCATGACCGAGGAACTCGCCGGACAGCAGGTGATAGCGGTCGGTGGCCTCGATCTGCGCACGGATATGGCGGATGTTCCCCAGCGAATCCGTGATCGCCTCTTTCGAGGTCATGAGTTCGCGGCGGGCCAGGTCGATCGAGGCCATGAGGTGGGCGTTCTCGCTCGTCGAGGCGGTCATCATGAACGCGCGTGCCAGCGCCGGTTCGAGGCGATCGGCGAACTCGGTGTCACCGAGGTGAAGCAACGCGGACTGAGTGAGCGAACCGGCGAGCTTGTGCGTGCTCATGATGACGATGTCCGCGCCCTGGGTGACGGGGGAGGCCGGCAGGTCAGGGTGGAAGCCGAAGTGGGCACCCCAGGCGGCGTCGATGATCAGTGCCGCACCTGCTTCGTGGGCCACCTCGGCGAGGGATTCGACGTCGGCGACGGCGCCGAAGTAGCTCGGGGTCACGAGGTAGACGGCGGTCACCGGCTCGGGGTGATTGCGGATGGCCCGGCGCAGTGCGTCGGGGGTGACGCCGTGGGCGATGCCGTTGACCTCGTCGACGTTGGGGTAGACGAAGCCGGGGTTGAGCCCAGCCAGCACGATGCCGTCGATGAAGCTCGAATGCGCGCTGCGCTGGGCGATGACGCCGGACCCGAGGGTGCCGACGGCCAGGGCGGCCATGCGGTTGCCCTGAGAGGAGCCGTTGGTGAGGAACCAGGTGCGGCGGGCGCCCCAGGCCTCGGCGGCCAGGCGCAGAGCTTCGTCCTTCGGGGTATCGACGCCGAGGTCGATTCCGTCGAAGAGCGGGGGGATGTCCAGGGAGAGGGTGTGCTCGCCGAAGAATTCGGCCTGACCTGCGGAGATGCCCTCGGTCGTGCCGCCGTGTCCGGGGGTGGACAGGAACAGCGAATTGCGGTCGGCCGCGTACGCCAGAGCGTCGGCATAGGGTGCGCGGGACTGCGTGAAGGCAGGATGCGTCGCCGACCCCGAGGAGGAGTGTGGGGCCGGGGGCGTGGGGGAGTCCTGGTGCACGGTCATGCGTCCAGGTTAAAGACGTGAGCGGGTATGTGAGAATAGCAACTTTCCTCCTTTGCTCTATAGTCAGTATTGAACTCGATGGAGGAGAGCAATGGAACCTCTGGACACTCGCGGACTCGTCGCCCTGCGTGCCGTCGCCGAGGCCGGATCCGTGGCCGCCGCGGCGACGGCGCTGTCGTGGAGCCAGCCGACGGTCAATCATCATCTGCGCAATCTCGAGCGGGCCCTCGGCGCGACTCTGCTCGATCGCACTCCGCGCGGATCACAGCCGACGACAGTGGGCAGCCTCGTCGTCGCACGGGCCGCGGAGATCCTGGGACTGTGCCAGCGCCTCGGCGCCGAGGTGGCGCTGTGGCGGGAATCCCAGGCTGTGCCGGTGCGCATCGGGGCCGTGCCCACCGTCGGTGCACGCGTCATCCCGCGCCTGCACGATCAGCTGCAGGCTCGCCCCAGATGGCAGACCCGTGACGAGGCGGTCGCGGGCGAGCGGACCGACGTGCTCACCGCGGCCCTGGACGTGACGATGGATGAGCACGCGAAGCTCGTCTCCCGGCTCGAGTCCGGGGACCTTGATCTCGCGCTGCTCGTGTCGACCGATCTCGATCGGACGTGGATTCCGTCGACGCTGACCGCTGCTCACCTGTATTCGGAGCGGCTGTTTCTGTGCGTGCCGAAGACCATCGGGTCGATCGGCCTCGACGATCATGGCCGACCCGATCTCACAGCGCTGGTGTCCCAGACCTGGGCGTTCAGCATCGACCCCGGTGACGCCATCGACGAGGTGGTCCGCTCCTTCTGTCTGGCAGCTGGATTCGAGCCCCGCGTGGGGATGCGGATGGACGACTATGCGGCCATCAACCGGATGATCTCGGCCGGTCTGGCGGTGGCGATGATCCCTGAGTCATCGCTGTCGGCCGACCCGGACATCACCGTCATCCCGATGCCGCTCAGCGACTGCCGCCGTGACGTGCTGCTCGTCTCCCGGTCCTCGCGGCCGCAGGGGCGCCCTCGTCATGACCCGATCGTCGATGCGCACAATTCTGCCATCGCCGAGGTGGTCGCCGACGTCCGTACCGTCACGGCGCAGTGGCGGTGAGCCGCCCGTTCAGAGCGCGAGGATCGCGGGCACCGTGAGCACCGCGACGTAGTAGCCCATGAACTGGACGCCGGCGTGCATGCCGATGAACCGGTTGAACAGGCCGCCGACGAGTCCGACGGTGAGCGTCACTCCGAGCCCCAGCAGTCCGCCTTCATAGAGGCAGATGACGCAGATGAGCGCGGCGAAGCCGGCGATGATCGCTTCGTGGGAGACCGACTTCATCACCCAGGTCGCCGCCCGGTAAGCGTTCGTCATCACGAAGGGGTAGGCAATGGCGACGGCGATGATCGCCGCGATGACGGAGAAGAGAGCGAACTGACCAGTCGTGAGCAGGTCGTGGAGATTGTTCGTCGTTCCCGCTTCGGCATCGAGGGTGTAGACGGGGGGAGCGTTGAACAGCGGCCCTGCAGGACCGGCCGCCATCGGTGACAGGGGCAAGCCGATCGCGATGAGCGGGATGAGAGTCTCGGCGATATAGGTCGACTCTGTGGTTCCGTTGCGGACTGTGATGACGGTGGTGAGTCGTTCATACCCGTTCTTGACCCGGCTTCCGACGATCTCGCCCATGAGCACCGCCATGGCCACGGGGGAGAAGACGAAGGTCGCGCTGGTGATCGCCGCAGAACCGCTGGTATACGCCAGTTGCTTTCCGGTCAGCACTTTGAAGGGGTTCGGCATCCTCGATGCCCCTGCGGGCCGGACGTCGGGAGCAAGATTGAACTCCCGTTTGCCCGACTGCTGCATCGAGTGGCGTCCGGCGGGGGAGAGCGCAGCGAACAGGTCGAAGATGAGCGGCCCGGTGGCGATGCCGAGGAAGAACGAAGTGGTGAAGGTCGCTTCCTTCTGCTCCATGATGAAGGCCTGCAGGCCGACGATGAGCAGGACGAACGGGACGAGCCCCGCAACCGCAGCGAGTCTGCCCTTCGAGGTGTAGGCGACGAGGACGGCCGCGGCGATGAAGATCCAGGGAGCGGCAGCGCCGATCGCCTCGGCGAAAGGAGTGAGTACGAGGGCGAACACGATCGACAGCGGAATGGCAATGGCAACTGAGACGACTCCACCGGAGATCGCCTTCTGCAGTGCGATATGCGGGATTCCGAGCGACCTCAGCAGCTGCGCCTCACGCAGCATCGGCACCGCTGTGGTGTCACCGGGGATTCCGAGGAGAGTCGTCGGTACGGCGTGGGAGATGTGTTTGGCAATGATCGCGGCGAGGAAGAACGCGAGCACCCCGGCAGGAGGCACCCCGATGAGGATGACAAGCAACGCCAGCGGTGCCACGATCGCCGTCTCGTCCGTGCCCGAGATCAGTCCGATTCCGGTGAAGAGCACCCCGGAGAGAAGCGCCATCCCGACGGCCCACAGGACTGGTTCGATGAGTTCCGCGGTCACTGGTGCCCACCCTTCTCTTGGGCGCGTGCCTCATGGTTGTCGACGAGGGCGTCGAAGAGACCGAGGGCTCGGACTTCTGCCTGAACCGCCGGGCCGAGGTCGCGGGGGTCGCCGAGATCCCCGTATTCCTCGACGACCTCGTCGATGATCTCCTGCCGGTTGCGCGTGTCGGCCGCCGAGGTGGTGATCACTCTCTTGGGTTTGAACAGAAACCCGGAGATCACGGCCCCGACGATGCAGCCGACGATGCCGACGAGTAGAGCATAGGAGTGACCCAGCGCTTCATCGCCTCCGGCGGCGAAGAGATGATCGGCGATGAGGTAGGCCGGGACTGCTGTCCCGACGGCTATGGCGATACCGCCGATGAGATGTCTGGGGTCGACGGTGTCATTCCACACCTCGAGCAATTGCGGCATCATTGCCTGCCTTCTGTCGGCCGACGGCTGTCGGGAACGTGAACGATGGAACTACCGGCCGAGGACGGCCGATGATGTTGCGGATGGAAGCGGAATGCCGAGCTGCTTGCCCAGCCACTGGCTGACCGTCGCCACGGCGTCGATGTCGACGCCGGTGGAGATGCCCAGACCCTGGAGCATCCAGAGGAGATCTTCGGTGGCCAGGTTTCCGGACGCTGTGCGGGCGAAGGGGCAGCCACCGATCCCTCCTGCCGATGCGTCGAACTGACTGACACCTGCTTGAAGCGCGGAGTAGACATTCGCAAGCGCCTGGCCATAGGTGTTGTGGGTGTGCAGGGCGATCCGATCGATCGGAATCCCGGCGCCGACCAGGCTATCAAGAACAGCGGTCACATGACCGGGAGTCGCGGTTCCGATGGTATCGCCGAGCGAGATCGTCAGGCAGCCGGCATCGACGAGGCGACGCGCAGCCGTGGCGACGTGCTCAGGATCGACCGCGCCTTCCCAGGGGTCCCCGAAGACCATCGACAGATAGCCCCGCACCCGCATCCCCGCCGCGGTTGCTGCGCGTGCCACCTCGATGCTGCGGTCTGTGGTGTGTTTGAGGGAACCGCCGAGGTTGGCCTGGGCGAACGATTCGGTGACGCTGATGAAGACCGAGGCGTCTTTCGTTCCCGCTGCAACGGCATCATCGAGACCCCTTCGATTCGGGACGAGGACGGGGAACGCGATTTCGGAGTTCAGGTCGAGGCCTGCGAGCACCGATCGTGTGTCGGCCATCTGGGGAACGGCCCGCGGAGAGACGAAGCTTCCGGCTTCGATGGTCTTCAGGCCGGCATCGGAGAGCCGCCGGATCAGTTCGAGCCGGGTTGAGACAGGAAGCGTGCGTGCTTGCGACTGCAGACCATCTCGAGCGCTGACCTCGCAGACACTGACCTCGGTCGGCAGATTCGATGCCGCGAACCGCTGTGGAAGCTGTACCGTCATCGCGCCACACCGGAGCGGAGTTCGTCGAGGATTGACTGGACCCTGTCGAACCGAAATGCCTTCTCTTCGACCAGGCGGTCCACGATGATCGCGGTCTCCTGGGCGTTCGCTCCGGCAGAGGCCGCGAGGTTCTTCGCATGCAGTGACATGTGTCCGCGCTGCACACCCTCGGTGGCGAGAACTCGCAGTGCCGCGAGGTTCTGCGCCAAGCCGGCCGCGACGATCATCTCGGCGAGATCCTGTGCGGTCGCCACCTCGGCGATCTGCAGTGCTGTGCGCGCGGCGGGATGGACCTTGGTGGCGCCCCCGACGAGACCGACCGGCATGGGCATCTCGAGGGTGCCGACGAGGTCGCCGTCGGCATTCCTCTCAAACGTCGAGAGGGAAGAATAGCGGCCGTCGACGAGCGCATGGGAGTGCGCTCCGGCCTCGACCGCACGCGTATCGTTCCCGGTGGCGAGGACCACCGCGGAGATGCCGTTCATGATGCCCTTGTTGTGAGTGGCCGCTCGATAGGGATCGGCTGCGGCGAGTTCGTAGGCATGGAGGATGTTGTCGATGACCTGGTCTCCGCCGAGCAGCTCCCTGTCGAAGACGGCCCGAGCCCGAGACAGTCGACGGTCCGCCTTGTTGGTGAGGATGCGCAGCAGTGCGTCTCCTCCGGCGATGGCTGCCACGGTTCCGGAGACTGCCTCAGCCATCGTGTTGACCGCGTTCGCCCCCATTGCGTCTCGGACATCGACGAGCAGGTGGACGAGAACATACGTCGTCGTCCGCGCTTCGACGAGGCGGACCTCGAGGCCCTTGACTCCGCCACCGACCTCGACGAGCTTGGGGTCCTGCGCATTGGCCAGGTCGATGATCTCTGCTTGGCGTTCGAGGACACGTGTGCGCGCGGCCTGCGGGTCCGCCACGTTGATGAGCTGGATCTGTGCCTGCATGACGGGCTCGGTCGAGCTTGTGCAGAAACCGCCGTGCGGACGTGCCATTCGTGCTGCGTTGCTGGCGGCGGCGATGACCGAGGCCTCTTCGGTCGCCATGGGTACGAGCACGTCGGTGCCGTTGATCGTGAAGTTGGTGGCTGCGCCGAGAGGAAGCGAGAACACGCCGAAGATGTTCTCGCTGAGGTTGGCGGCGTCTTCGGGACCGAAGGCATCCGCATCGAGCTGGCTCAACAGTTGGGCGTCGAGCCCGGTCGAGGCTGCGACGGCTTTCCTGCGATCACCGACCGACATGTTTCGGAAGTCGGCAATTCGGCTGTTCACTGCCATCGTGTATCTCCAGTCAGGTCGTCATTGGCCGACATAGGCTGTCGGTCGGAGTTCCTCCGCAGAGATCAGTCAAACAATGCACGCGTGAATCTGCCATGTCTTTTTCGGATGTGAATATCGCTCGCCTTTGGCTGTTCCAGACATAGAGGCTTAGAAGGATGACTTCAACTTTTCGAGGCGGAGCGCGACCTGGAGGCGGAACGCCCGCTCCGGTGTCCTCCACTCCTGACCGAGCACGAGATCGGCCCTCTCCAGTCGTTGCTTGACGGTGTTGACATGCACTGACATCTGAGTCGCGGTTCGACGGATGCTCATGCCGGACTCGAAATACTCCCGCAGAGTCGAGAGCAGCTCGGCTGAATGGGTTCGGTCCCATCGGCGCAGCGGCTCGAGCATCCGGTGCATGAATCTCTCCGTTTGCTCCGGCGCGGTGCCAAACATTGCGGTGTAAGGCGCGAAATCCTCCGGGGGAAAGATTCCTTCGCTGATGCCGAGGGAATTGAGGATGCGGATGCACGACCACATTTCGTCCTCGGCGGTGCGCAGCTGCTTCCTGTCGTAATCGGTGTCGGAGATGATCACCAGCGAACTTTCGAGGGCGCCCGACTCTTCGAACAGGGTGTCCAGGGTGGGCCTGTCGCGGATCACGGCGCTGGGCAGGAGCACCGTGATCCCGGGGGATCGCTGCGTCATGAGAATGCGCGGCTCGACGCGGACCAGGCGAGCGGCGATGCGGTCATCGTTTTCGATGTCGCCCTGAATCGTCATGAGTCTCCAGGGCCCGGAGAGGCTGAAGCTGCCGGTTCGGGAACGGGCTTCGAGCTCACTGAGATCACGAGTGCCGGCAATGATGTCGACTGCGAGTTCGCCACGGACTCGGTTCTCGGCATCAGCCCGGGCTTGTTCGTTCATTCGGATGAGCGCGAGCGTCTGCGCCGCCTGGGCGACGATGTTCGCGTCGCCGTCCGCCGGTTCGTCGTTGAAACGCACGAAGAGTGCGCTGTGCTGTCGGCGGTGGGACGCCACCGAGGCGACGTATAGGTGCTGGGCACCGGCGACCTGTGCGCTTCGGCCTGTCGCCCGGCTGTGACTCAGCGCCGTTCGGACGTCGGCATTGTCCACAGTGATGCCGTCGAAGAGCAACTCATCTGCGGGAAAGTTCGGAGAGTCGAGGCGTCCGCTGTCGACGACGCTCACGTCGGCCTCGAGCAGTTCGGAGATGGCGTCGAGAACTGCGGGGACCCCCTGACCCTGTAGGACGAGCTGCGTCAGCTGCTCCTCGACCTCGACGAGCCGTTGGAGGGTGCTGGCCTGCGCGGCTGCCGTCTCTTCGGCTTCCGCGGAGGCTTGGGCCGCCTCTGCGAGGTCTCCCATCAGCTGCGCTGTCTTCAGCACTACGGAAGCGTGGTCTGCGAGAGCCGACAGCAGGGTGATCTCGTCGGTGGTGAAGTCATGTGGGTAGCGGTTGGCCGCGAAAAGGGCGCCGAGGACTTCGCCGTCGACGACCATCGGCACTCCGAGGAGTGATTCCATGCGCTCGGCCTTCACCGCGGAGTCGACGCGTCTTTCGTGAGGCAGTCGGGTCAGATCGTAGTTCGACGTCCACTGTGCGGCGCGATCGCGCACGACCTGTCCCGCCAGTCCGACGCCCGGAGGCACTCGCAGTTCTTTGAGATTCGCCGAGATCGCTCCGCGACTTGCCTGAACACGCAGGTCGTCGGTCTCCGGATAGTACTGCGAGAGGTAGGCGATATCGCATCCGATGAGTGTTCGGGCACGGTCGACGAGCTTCTGCAGCAGCTTCTCGGTGTCGCGCACGCGGATGAGCTCCGAGGCGCTTTCCAGGAGGGCCGAACGCTCGCGATCTTTCTGCTTCCACCGGGTCATGGTCGCCGAGAGATCTGAGAAGGAGTCGATGAGGTCGGGGTGGTGCTCAAAACAGCGGGCCAAGGCAGCGCGGTCCAGATCTATCCCGCGGGAGAGAGTTCCGACGATCTCGGCCACGGCGGTGCCGGACACGGTCCCCGGCTCATCATCGATCTCTGTCATGAGACCAGTGTCGCAGGGGCTCGGTGCCTCCGCCGCACCCGGCATCGGATGGGTGTTTCGCCCGAGCGCTCGCCGCCGTCAGCCGGCAGCGGCTGTTCCTGCGTGCTCGGTTTCGCGCACGACGGGCAGCTCGCACGTCGTCGAAGCGACCTGCCGGTAGCCGGAGAGGAACGTGCCGAGGCGTTCGATCGCCTCGGTGAGCACTTCGACCGACGGCAGGGTGACGAGTCGGAAATGGTCGGGCTTCGGCCAGTTGAAGGCCGTGCCGTGGGAGACGAGGATCTTCTGTTCGCGCAGCAGATCGAGGGCGAACTGCTCGTCGTCGGTGATGCCGAACTTCTCGACATCGAGCTTCGCGAACATGTACAGCGCACCGTCGGCCCGGTGGGCCGAGACGCCGTCGATCGCGTTGAGCCCCTCGTGGGCGACCTGCATCTGCGCGCCGAGGCGGCCCGTCGGCAGAACGAGATCATCGATCGACTGCTTCCCGCCCAGGGCCGCTTGGATCGCGTGCTGGGCCGGAACGTTCGAGCACATGCGCATATTCGCGAGCAGCTTGATGCCCTCGAGGTAGCTGTGAGCTTCGTCCAGCGGTCCGGTGATCGCCAGCCAGCCGGAACGGTAGCCTGCGACCCGGTAGGCCTTCGACAACCCGGAGAAGGTCAGGCACAGAACATCGTCGCCGGTGAGCGTGGCCATGTTGACCAGTTCGACGCCGTTGTAGGTGATCTTCTCGTAGATCTCGTCGGAGAAGACGATGAGGCCGTGGCGGCGGGCGAAGTCGGCGATCTTCTGCAGCGTCTCCTGCGAGTACACCGCACCGGTCGGGTTGTTCGGGTTGATGACGACGATTCCGCGGGTGCGTTCGGTGATCCGGGATTCGAGGTCGTCGAGGTCCGGCTGCCAGGCGTCCTCTTCCGCGCAGCGGTAGTGGACCGGGGTGCCGCCGGACAACGCCACCGAGGCGGTCCACAGCGGATAGTCCGGGCCGGGCACGAGGATTTCGTCATCCGGGTTGCACAGGGCCTGCAGGCTCAAGGTGATGAGTTCGCTGACTCCGTTGCCGAGGTAGACCTCGTCGGTGCCGAGATTGTGGATGCCGCGGGTCTCGTAGTACTGGACGACGGCACGGCGGGCCGACAGGATCCCCCGCGAGTCCGAATACCCCTGCGTCACGGGAAGGTTCGCGGCGATGTCCTGGACGATTGCCTCGGGGGCTTCGAATCCGAAGGGGGCAGGGTTGCCGATGTTGAGCTTGAGAATCGTGTGCCCGGCGGCTTCCATCGCCTGGGCCTCTTCGAGGACGGGTCCTCGAATGTCATAGAGGACATTGGCCAACTTCGACGACTGCCTGAACATGTGAACCGGAAAACCTTTCATACGACTGCTGCTACCTCCACGCTAGGACCCCCGCCGAGGTGGTTCTGACCAAACAGAGGCCCGTTTCCCAGACCTTTGCTCGGTTCGGAGGACCGTTGTGCAGACCTTTTGCAACCGGGCCTCACGATACTCTGGGGAGCATGGCGGGTGTGAAGCCGGGGCCGCGTCGAAGGGGGCGCCCCCGTAAGGAAAGCGGCAGTGACGCTCGCCGGCCTCTTCGCGGAAGTCGTCAAGCTTCCCGTGCGACCGGACCGCATCATCCGCTCGGCTTTGGACGTCCCGGACGACCGCCTCGGCGAATCACTCGTGCACACGGTGCTGAGTGTCTGGGAGCGGACAAGCGTGAAATCGATCGGGGTGACCGTTCTGCGTTCCGCTGTGAGCGATTCGGCCGCCGGCCGTCTGATCAGACAATTTCCCCTGCGCGAACGTCGCAGCGGCACCTTGGAGCGGCTGTTGTCGATGCCGTTGGGACGCGGCGACTTCATCCTCGGATAGACCCCGGCATTCGGTCTCCTCGCCGCGGTGCAGACGGCCGTGGCCGTCGGTTACGCCACCCTGGTGTGCGGCCTCAAGATCGAAGGCTCGGTCGTCCTGCTCTTTGTCATCGCATCTGCTCGGCGGAATCTTCCTGCCCCGCGATCGGCTGCCCGATGTGCTCGAGGTGATCGGTGACTGGCTGCCGCGCTCACATGCGATCGACGCCCTCAAAGCGGTGTCGGCGGGTGCCGAAGATGACGGCTATATCTGGCTGCGGGTGCTGTTCATCGGCTGCTGGATCGTCGGAGCGATCATCGTCGGGTCGCTGACTCTGCGCCGTCGTACGCCGTAGGAAAAGGTCGCTGGACATCGGTGAGGTTCGGCGGCGGCCTCAGGCGGTCGGTCACGTCGAAACTGGGTGTCAGTTCTTTCCGGACTCGATCGGTTCCGTGCGGTCGATGAGGTCGAAGGGCTTGCGGCCCTGCCCGCGGACGAACGCGATGTAGCACAGCCACAGTGCCGCCACCCACAGCAGACCGACCCACAGGGCCGGGCGGGAATCGGGGACGACCCCGATCATGACGACGATGAAGACGATGAACGCGAGCGTCACCCACGACCCCACCGGCCACAGCGGAACAGGGAATTCGCTGGGAAGGCGGGCCTCCTCGGCGATCACCTTCTTCATCCGGATATGGGCGACGAGGATGATCAGCCAGACGAGGACCGTGGCGAAGGTCGCGAGCGCGCCGAGGAGGAACAGCGCCTGATCGGGGTAGAGGTAATTGAGGACGACGCCGGCCAGGAGGGCGATGATCATCGTGATCACGGTCATCACCGGCACGCCATTGCGGGAGGTGCGGGCGAAGGACCGTGGAGCTTGCCCCTGTTCGGCAAGGCCGTGGAGCATCCGTCCGGCGCCGAAGATATCGGCGTTCATGGCGGACAGGGCAGCGGTGATGAGGACGACCTGGAGGATGGCGGCGGCCGCGGTGAAGCCGACGGAGTCGAAGATCGCCACGAAGGGACTGATCTCGGAGGTGATCTGATTCCACGGCAGGATGCACATGATGACGCCGAGGGTGAGGACGTAGAAGAGGAGGATGCGCACCGGCACCGAGTTGATCGCGGCCGGGATCACCTGCTTCGGATTCTTTGCCTCACCAGCGGTGACGCCGATGATCTCGACGCCGCCGAAGGCGAACATGACGATGGTGAACGACGAGAGCAGACCCCAGAACCCGTTGGGGAAGAAGCCGCCGTTGTGGAACAGCGCCTGCGGCCCCATCTGGTCGTGGTCGGCGATGCCGAAGCCGACGATGATGATGGCGACGCCGGCGACGATGAGGATGATGATCGCGGCGATCTTGATGAGCGCGAACCAGAATTCCAGCTCACCGAAGACCTTGACGCCGAGCATGTTGATCGCGGCGATGAAGAATACGACGGCGAGCACCCAGATCCAGCGGGGCACGTCCGGGAACCAGAAGCCCATGTAGACACCGATCGCTGTGGCATCGAAGACGGCGACGAGGACCATTTCGAAGACGAACGTCCAGCCGACGAGGAAGCCGGCGAAGGGGTGGATGTAGCGGGAGGCATACTGGCCGAAGGACCCGGAGACGGGGTGGCGGACGACGAGTTCCCCGAGGGCGCGCATGACCATGAAAACGGCGGCGCCGCCGATGATATAGGCGAGCAGAACTGCCGGTCCTGCGGCTTGGATCGACTCGGAGGAGCCCATGAAGAGGCCGGTGCCGATGGCCGATCCGAGGGCCATGAAGCGGATGTGGCGGGCGGTCAGGCCTCTTTTGAGGCCGGCGTTCTCTTCATGTTCGTTCGCGGTTTCGTCTCTGGGGAACGCCTCGTTGCGGTCGCTGCCGGCTGGAGCCATCGGTGTCTGCTGTCCTCTTCTCTCTGCTGCCCATGGCCATGCTGGCCCACGTGATCGACGGACCCGGCTCCACGGCCATCTCAGATTCTCACACCGCCAGGGCGAGCGAATACGGAAGCTGGCGCAAAGAGTCCGAGATCTCACAGAATCGGGTCGGGCCGGGGTCTGACGGGCGGTCGCAAGGGCGACAACGCAGGTTCCAAACGTGTATTAGATGTGGTTCCAGATGTATAGTAGCGCCGGTTTTCTCCCCGAGTTTCAGCGTTTCACGATGTCATAGATGAGGCGGAGCAGTCAGGCTGTCTGCCGATCACTGGAGAGCATTCCGAAGATGAGGGTGTCGGTCCATTCGCCCTTCGACCACCAGTCCTTGCGCAGGTGCGCTTCCTCCCGCATCCCGATCCTGCGAGCCAATTTCGCCGAGGCGGTGTTCCGAGCATCCATCTGCGCAAACACTCGGTGAAGTCCGTAATGGTCGAACGCGACGTTGAGCACGGCGATGGCCGCCTCGGTGGCGAAGCCGTGACCGCCGGCTGCGGGATCGAGGATCCACCCGATCTCCGCCTTCTCATCACTTCCCGCTTCGAGCCAGATCGCGATATCGCCGATGACGCGTGACCCCTCGATGTCTTCGAGCCCGTCGGCGGTCTCGATGACCAGGGCCAGGCCACGGGATTCGGTTTCGAGCCCCGTGCGATGCATCCGTTCGGCGACCTGTGCCCGGGCCACCTCGGCGGTCCAGGGATCCTCGAGGAGGAATCGGGAGACGTCATCGCGGGAATAGATGGGAAGGTGCGTCTCGGCGTCGGACTCGCGATATGTGCGCAGCCGCAGTCGATCGGTGGTCAGCGGGAGTTCGAGTGGTTCCATGAGCCTAGACTGCCAGGTCGACCTGTGGAGACGACGAACGATGCCGGACGCTTCGCTGGGAAGCGTCCGGCACCGTTCGCAGTCGGGCTGGTGTCAGGCGGGGAGGATTCTGCGGCGCTTAGCCATGCGGATCAGGGCCGATCCGCCGATGATTGCGGCCACTCCGAAAAAGATCGCGGCACCGATCTCGACGCCGGTGCGCGGCAGGGTTCCGCCGCCACCGCCGGCCAGACCGGGACCTTCGTCACCGCCGCCGGTCGAGGCATTGCCTTCGCCGCCTTCGGAACCGCCGTTGCCGCCGGCACCGCCTCCGGCGGAATCAGACGACCCGTTGGCGTCCTCGGATGCGTTCGAGTCATCGGTCCCTGCCGCACCGTCATTGCCGCCGGCAGCGGACGAGCCCGCGGCATCGTCGGAGCCGTTCGCATCATCGGATCCGGCCGAGTCGTCATTGCCGTTCGCGTCATCGCCCGGGTCGCCGGGCACTTGGGCGTCGGGGTCGAGTCCCAGACCGTCCGCGATCGTGAAGTGCATGTCGGTCTGGTCGGTCAGCCCGACGACATTGGCCGCGCCCGGACCGTAGGCCGCGATGCGCAGCTGCGTTCCGGTGTGGCCCTGCGACTCCTCTTCGTCAGCGGTCGCGTAGTTCATCGTCATTTCGCTGCCGTCGGCGGTGGTCAGGGTCCGGGTGAGACCCGGGGTGTCCGTACCGGCGCTGACGATCTGGCTGGTGTGAGCGTGATCGGCGGTGGTGATGACGAGGGTTTCGCCGTCCTCCTTCGCGAAGTCGAGGGCGGCCTTGACCGCCTCGTCGAGGTCGACGGTCTCACCGATCTGACCGCACGGGTTGGCCGCGTGGTCCTGCTTGTCGATGCTCGCCCCCTCGACCTGGAGGAAGAAGCCCTTGTCATTGTCGAGCAGATCGACAGCCTTGCTCGTCAGCTGGTCGAGCTTCGGCACCTCTGAGGTGCGCTCTGGGTTGTTCTTGCACTTCACAGCCGGTTCGGTGCCGCCTCCGTGCGTGGCCTTCGGTCCCTCCCAGCGAACGGGGAAATTGCCCTCTGTGAAGAGACCGAGCACCGGAGCATCTTGGTTCGCCTCGGTGATGGAGTCGAGTGAGCCGGAGTCGTTGACGAGCTGGTAGCCGCGTTCCTCCGCCTGCTCACGCAGCGTCTTGTCCTTCCAATCGCCGGCGGTGGCCTTCTGTTCGAAGGACGCTGAACCGCCGCCGAGGGTGACATCGGCGCGAGCGTTGAGGATCTGCTCGCTGATCGAGCCGAGTCCGCCGTTCTCCAGTGCCTCGTCCGCGCAGTCCTTGGCCGTTTCCTCGGGGCCGTAGCAGCCACGCTGGCTGATGTGGGCGAGCTGCGCGGCCGGAGTCCTTGTTCACCGCGTAGGTCGTGTACTGCCCGGTCAGCGGCAGTTCGTCGAGGCCGTCGAAGCGACCATGGGCGCCCTTCGCATAGTTGCGGGCGGCGGTGATCTCCGAATCGCCCATGCCGTCGCCGATGAGGAGGATGACGTTCTTTGCGCCGGAGTCCTCGACCGCGTCGCGGATGGCGTCGGTGTTGTCGCCGTCGAGTTGGCGGGCTCCGCCGGGTTCGTCGATTCCCGAAGCCTGGGCGGGGCTTGCGAATCCGAAGAGTGCGAGGCTGAGAGCGTACTCATTCGGGACCGGCGCATGAACCGATGAAGAATGGCACCTGTGAATCGGTGACAGATGGCATCGGAGCAGGCATGGCCCGTCACCGCTTCAGCGCCTGCCCCCATGACAGTTTCGGTCCCGACTTGAGGATCGAGCGCTCGAAGATCCTCGTCGCCAGCAGCAGTGCCAACAGAGTGGTGACAGCGAGGATGAGCAGCGACACCAAGGGCTCCCACCATTCGATCGTGCCGAGGAAAACGCGCATCGGCACCGCCACCGCTGCCGAGAACGGAATGTAGGACAGCACCGCCATGACCGTTTCGTTCGACGAGAAGATGATGACGCCCAAGTAGGGCAGGAAGATGAGCATCATGATCGGCGTGCTCGTCGAGGGCAGGTCCTCGGTGCGCGAGACCATCGACGCGGCTGCCGCATAGAGGGCGGCGACCATGACGAAGCCGATGACGAAGAGTGGGACGAACCAGGCGATCGGTTCGGCGACCTTGCCCAGCACCAGATCGTTTCCGCTGATGGCGGCCCCGGCGAGGACCGCGATCGCGGTGAGTCCGATCTGTGCGAAGGCGAGGATCGTGCACGCGATGACCTTGCCGAACATGAGCACCCGCGCCGAGGTGGATGCGAGCAGGATCTCCACGATCCGCGACTGCTTCTCCTCCACCACGGACGAGGCGATCGTGTTCCCGAATGTCATCGCGGCCATGAAGAACACCAGACCGAGCCCGAGCCCGATGAAATAGGTGAGCGCCGGGTCCGGGGCGTCGGGGTCGAGGAGTTCGACCTCGGGGGTGAGGCTGAGTGCCCCGATGAGCGACTCCGGTGCCGAACGCAGCGAGTAGACGGCGACCCCGGTCGGCGAATCCTGCGATTCAACGACGGCCGCGTCGACCTCCTCGGAGGTGACCAGGGACTTCGCCTCATCCGTGTTATCGACGGCGACCGTGTCGATGTCATCGATCCCCTCGACTGCCTTCGCCCCCGCCGAGGTGACGGCCACCTTGTCCGGGGAGGAGAAGAGCGAGGGCAGCGAACCGGACACACCGACGAGGACTCCGAAGAGGACAATGCTCAGGATCGTCGAGACCATGAAGGCCTTCGACTTGAGACGGACCACGATCTCGCGTTCGATGACGAGTCCCATGGCGGTGGTGAAGCCGGCACGGCTCGTGGCAGTGCGGGCTGTGGGGGTGCTGTCGGCTGCGGTGGTCGTCTCGGTGCTGCTCATGACTGCGTGACCTCCTGGAAGAGACGGTTGAGGGCAACGTCGTGCGGGCCGAATGACGTCACCGAGGACACGGTCAGCGCTTGGCGCAGAACCGTCTCGGCGGCATCGGCAGTCGGGGCCATGAACCGGACCCAACTGCCGTCGAGTTCGACGACGGAGATATCGGGCAGGCCGCGCACCCACCCGAGGTCGGCATCGGTCTGCAGTGTCCACTCGGGCAGGCTGCGCTGACGGCGCAGTTCCGTGGTGGTTCCGGCTGCGACGAGGCGGCCGTCGTTGATGATGACGAGATCGTCGACGAGGCGTTCGACGAGGTCGAGCTGGTGACTGGAGAAGAGGACCGGGGCGCCGGAGGAGGCGAACGAGGTGAGGACGCCGAGGGTGCGCTCGACGGCGGCGGGGTCGAGACCGGAGAACGGTTCATCGAGGACGAGGGCCTGCGGGTCGTGGATGAGGGCCGCGGCGATCTGGACCTTCTGCTGATTGCCGAGGCTGACTGATTCGAGGGTCTCGGTGGGTTCGCCCTTGAGGTCGAGCTGCTCGAGTAGATCGAGACCGCGCTTCTTCGCTTCCTGTCGAGTGAGCCCGTGGAAGCGGGCCAAGTAGATGAGCTGGTCGATGATGGGCATCTTGGGGTAGAGGCCGCGTTCTTCGGGCATGTAGCCGATTGCACTGCGGTGGCTTGCGGTGATCGGGGTGCCGTCGACGAGGATGCGCCCGGAATCGGCGGCAAGGACGCCGAGGATGATCCGCATGGTCGTGGTCTTGCCGGACCCGTTCGAGCCGACGAAGCCGGTCATTCGGCCGTCGCCGATGTCGAAGCTGAGGTCGTGCAGCACCTGCTTGCCGCCGAAGCTGCGGTTGATGTTCTCCAGAGTGATCATGTCTCAATGCTATGTGGGGACCGGTGCGAGCGGATCAGCCGAACGGGTGAATTTGCGGCCCTGCCTGCGGGGGAGAAGCACTCGACAGATGGTTCAGTGATTGAAAGTCGAACTACTGACTAGTCGAAACCGAAACTACTCAGGTGGGTCCCGACTACGTGACTATTGCTGAAGAGCGGGGTCTGAGCAATGTAGTTAAGCACGCAATTCCATAGGTTGATGGAGTTCGAGCAGCTCCTCTCTCCCCATCCCCGAAATCGATCGCACTCTGTCATGCGCGGTCAGGGATTCGAAGCGAGCTGAATCACTATGTTCGACTTCGAAATGAGGAATGTATGACCCGGGTAGGTCTGCGCGTGCGCGCCTGGTGGGCTGCACTCACTGCTGTGCTCATGGTCGCCGCTGGCGGCGCCATCGTGCTGCCGGCCGCTCCGGTCCAGGCAGCCCCAGTGTCGATCAGCTGTGAGCCAGGCCTCGTATATTCGGCGTCATCGAACGGACAGTTGCGAAAGGTGACGGCTGCTGGCTCGACAGATGTCGGCGACAACGCCACGAAACAAGAAAGGTACTGGACCTTTCTCGGCTGGCGGTATCGAGAGGTTGACGTTGCGTCGTTCAACGGCCTTGGAATCGGCAAGAACGGGTCCCCAATCTATGCATACGAGCGGACATATTCTGCACAGACAGTAGAGATCTATCAGTTCGATTCATCGTCGGGTTCATGGGCGACGACGGGGGCAGCGCACACGAAGAAAGGTGTCCAGTTCATCGGCGGTGCAGTGAGCCTGTCGACAGGCATCTATCACTTCGGTGGATTCAATTCCGGAGGAACGGCATTCAGCCTCTATTCCTACGATCCTTCGAACAACCGCATCTCATTCAAGGGCACCGTCAATACCAGTGCTGACTCAGGCGGAGTTGCTAACGGGGACATCGCGTTCGATACAGACGGGAACTTATTCATCATTCGCGGTTCGGGATCAACCACAACAGTCTTTTCGGTAACCGCAGCAAACCTCGCAAATGCGTCGGGCGGAGCGATCCCCGCAGCAAAATCTGCTGGATTCATCACAAACCCGAACGTCAACGGAGTCGCGTTCGACGCTGCGGGTAAGGCCTACCTCGGCACTGGTGACACCATCACCAGCTACGACATGCCCAACTGGTCGAACAAACAGTCGTTCGCCAGTGGCACATTGTCGAGCACCGACCTAGCATCATGCTCGTCCCCAGCGACCATTACGCTCCAGAAGGATGTTCAGGGCGGACGCGCGAAGGCGGACGACCAGTTCGGACTCTCTCTCAAGCAGGGCGGCACCGAACTCGGAACTGCGACAACCACCGGGTCGGCAACGGGAATCCAGGAAGAGATCGTTGGTCCTCTCCCGGCTAAGCGCGGCGCGGTCATCAGCTTCTCCGAAACGGCCGAGAACGGGGCCGTGTTGGGCGACTATGCCAGCAGCTTTGCCTGCAGGGTCGACGACAAGCCGATGAGTGGTGTCTCGGGCAAGGGTTCGTCCGGCACCGTCACCATTCCGAACACAGGCGAAGCTGTCGTCTGCACGATCACGAATGCTCCGCTGACCGCCAACGTCTCGATCCACAAGGACGTCGTCGACGAGAACGGTGAGAACAAGAAGCCCGGCAAGGACTGGACAGTTGGCGCGAAAGCGACGGCCACAACCGACTCGGTGACCTCGGCTCCGACGGCAGCCACGCAGAAGACCGACGCGAACGGCAATGCGAAATGGGGACTGAAGTTCTCGAAGACCACCGGTCGGGCCACCGTTGCGATCTCCGAAACCCAGCAGGACGGGTTTGAGTTCAAGGGCGGCAGCTGCGACATCACTCGAATCGACGGGTCCAAGACCACGACGAAGCTCACGAGCGACAAGAGCACCGACCTTACCGGCATCAAGCCCGGCGACAACGTCGACTGCACCTACCTCAACAAGGTCAGCGACACCGCACTGACCCTAGTGAAGAAGGTCGACAACAAAGCCGCCGCCGGCACTGCCAAAGACACCGACTGGACGCTCAAGGCCGCCGGCGATGCCGCCTCGGGCCACAAGACGATCGAAGGCACAACCGGATCGTCCGACGTCACCAAGGCCAAGGTCAAGGCGGGCAAGTACTCGCTCTCCGAAGCCGGAACCCCAAAGGGCTACGAAGCCTCCGACTGGGTGTGCAAGCCGTCCTCCGGCTCCGGAACCGTCACCTCCGACAAGAGCTCTGTGACCTTGAAATCCGGCGACGACGTCACCTGCACCATCACGAACACCGCAAAGACCGGTGCCGTGACCTGGGGCAAGACCGACGAATCCGGCACTGCACTCAAGGGATCGGTGTGGACCCTGACCGGACCGAACGGGTCCGCAGTCGAGGTCGAGGACTGCGTGGCCGCCTCGGCGAGTGAATGCAGGGGCCCGGACAAGAACCCAGCGGCCGGGAAATTCTCGGTCACCGACCTCAAATGGGGTGACTACACGCTGACGGAGAAGAAGGCTCCGGCCGGATACATCCTCGACGAGACACCACACACGTTCACGGTCTCCGGATCCGATCTCGACAAGTCGCTCGGGTCGTACACGAATGAGCAGAAGCCCCAAGTGGCGCTGCCGCTCACGGGTGGAACCGGAAGCCAGATCTACCTCATCGGCGGAGCAGCACTGCTCACCGCCGCCGGTGCCATCGCACTTCTCAAGGGCCTGCGCCGCAGGAACCGGAAACACTGAAAGGGAAAAATGAAAACGAAGAAACTCGGTCTTCTGCGGCGTCTGACCGCGGTGGCTGCGATCGCCTCGCTGAGCGTGCTCGGCATGGCCGGCACGGCGCAGGCCGACAGCAACGTGGGCAACATCGATACCGGCAGGACCGGTTCGATCATCATCCACAAGTACGACGGCGCCTACGGCACCGACGGCGGTGACGGTTCGGTGAAGACCGACACCTCGAACCTCGGCTCCCCGCTCGACGGCGCGGAGTTCACGGTCGAGCAGGTCACGGCCAAGGGCAGCGAGGCCATCGACCTGAAGACCCCCGAGGGCTGGGACCTCATCGACGGTCTCAAAGCCTCTGAGGTCGAAGCCGGTGATTTCGACACCACAGTGGTGGACTCCAAGACCACCGCAAACGGCGGTCTCGCGACCTTCGAGGGACTGCCCCTGGGCCTCTACCTCGTTACCGAAACGAAGGCCCCGGCGAACGCCACGTCGACGACCGATCCGTTCCTCGTCACCCTGCCGCTGTCGCAGTCGGGCGGCAAGTGGCTCTACGACGTCAACGTCTATCCGAAGAACTCGGTGAACAACACCGAGCCGACCAAGGAGGTCTCGAACCCCTCGGCACCCATCCTCGGCTCGACCGTCGACTGGACGATCACCGCACCGGTTCCGGCCGCGAACAACGGCATCAAGAAGTTCTCGATCATCGACCAGCTCGACCCGCGGTTGAGCTATGTGTCGGCCAAGGTCGCCGGTTTCACCGAAGGCACCGACTACACGATCGACGACAACGGTCAGACAATCACCATCAACTTCACCGCGACCGGAATCGGCAAGCTCGAGACCGGGCAGAAGGTCGTCGCGACGATCACCACGAAGGTCTCGACGACGGTCGACCAGGGCGACGGCACCATCGAGAACACCGCCCTGGTCAACACCAACGATTCGAAGGTCGAGACCCCGGCAGTGAGCACGAACTGGGGCTCGCTGCAGATCATCAAGCACGTCGCCGGGGACCCGGCGCATACCCTCGGCGGAGCCGAGTTCGACATCTTCTCCGACAAGGACGGGCAGAACAAGGTCGCGTCGGTGAAGACCGAAGCTGACGGCACTGTTTCGACCACACTGTGGGTCGGCAACAACGATGCCACCGAGAAGAACTACTGGGTCAAGGAGACGAAGGCTCCGACCGGTTACATCCTCGATGACTCGCTCAACGAGGTCACCGTGAAGGCCGGTGAGACCGCTGCCGCCGTCAAGTACGAGTTCGCCAACACCCAGCAGGGGCATCCCGACCTGCCGTTGACCGGTGCTGACGGCAAGCTGCTGGCCATGATTGCCGGTATCGGCCTCATGCTCATCGCCGGTGGTGCAGGAATCGTTGTGGCGAACCGCCGCAAGAACCAGGTGTGACCCACTCACCTGACGGCAGGCAGTCCGCTGAGACTGCCGTGCCGGGCACGACCACGCGGCGTCCGTCCACCGACGGGCGCCGCTGGCGCGCGCCCATCCTCTCGCTCATCATCGCGCTCATTGCGCTGACAGGTTTAAGCATCTGGACGTATCCGAGTGCGGCGGCGTGGTTCTCCCAGCTCGACCAGTCGAAGATCATCGACAATGCGGCCGGCGTGACCGAAGGCGGCAAGGCAGACAACGCTCGGCAGATCGCGCTTGCCCACAAGTACAACGACGCTCTCGAATCCGGTGCTCAGCTCGAGTCGAATCATCGGTTGCCTTCAGGCAGCGGCACCTCGGCCGCCGGCGCCCCGGCGTACGAGGATGTGCTTGTTGACGGCGGACCCGGAGTGATGACCCGGCTGCGGATTCCCTCCATCGAGGTCGACCTGCCCGTCTACCACGGCACCGACGACGCGACCCTGCTCAAAGGGCTCGGCCACCTCGAAGGCACCAGCCTGCCCGTGGGCGGAAAAGGCACCCATTCGGTCATCACCGGCCACCGCGGACTCGCCGATGCGACCATGTTCACGAACCTCGACAAGGTCGGCAAGGGCGACCGATTCACACTCACGACCTTCGGGCAGGTGCTCAGCTATCAGGTCATCAAGACTCAAGTCGTCGACCCCGACGAAACCGAATCCCTGGGCACGATCTCCGACCGTGACCTCGTCACCCTCGTGACCTGCACGCCCTTGGGCATCAACTCCCAGCGGATTCTCGTCACCGCCGAACGTGTCTACCCGACCCCCGCCGCCGACCAGGAATCAGGGCTCGCGGAATCCGATCTGCCCGGGTTCCCCTGGTGGATCGTGATCATGGCCGCAGGCCTCGCAGCCGCCGGAATCTACGTCTGGTGGTCAGGTCGACCCGTGCGACCGAAAGGCGGGGAGCCGGTGACCGATACCCCCGCCGAGGCGGCAGGTCAGTTCGGGACGAAGAGGGCTAAGCCCCCGTCCGGCCCACGTCACTGAGTCTGCCGGTATCGCGAAGTGCGAGCATAAGCTTCGGGATGTCCCGGCGCCGTTCGGCACCGAGCTTCGCTCGAGCCTGCAGCACATGCGATTCGACCGTACGCACCGACAGGACGAGGCGCTGACTGATCTGGACATTCGTCAGTCCCTCAGCGACGAGCCGGCATACCTCGAGCTCTCGTTCGGTCAAGGTGACGGTCGGAGCCGCTGTGTCGGAGATCGCCGTGTCCTCGCGCGATTGCGGATCCTCTGGCGGCGTGGCCGCTCGCTGACGCAGCGCGTCGAGCGCTGCGCCGGCCACGCGTGCGCGGGAACTGAGACGCTGAGCGAGGAACAGCGCTCTGGCCTCGGCGAATGCTTGGCGGGCTGCACCTATGTAACCGACGGACCGCAGGCTCCGACCGGCGGCCAGGAGCGCCTCGGCGTCCTCATCGGCCAAGGCATCGAGATGCCGGCGTGCGGCCCGGGGGCCCGGCAGGCTCAGGTCAGCGGCTTCGTCCGGAAGGGTCTCACGCGCCTCGGCGGCGGTGATGGTGCCGTCGAGGACGCGCGCATGAGCGAACACGGTGTGCATCCATGCAGGCATCGGTCCGGGATTCGTCGCCCCGGGGCCCAACAAGAAGGCGGCCAGCCCATCATGGAAGCGATAACCCCGCGCCGGAGTCGAGGCATCGTTCGACGCCGCGCGATAGTAAGGGGCGCTGCTGCGCTGCCACCGTCCGAGGGTGTCGCGCAGTCCCCAACCGACGGTGAGCAGTGCAGGAGTGACCGACACTGCGACGGCCTCGTAGTCCCGAGCTGCCAAGTCGGTCTCCCCATCGAGCAGACGCTGGACGCCGATGCACCATGACGCTGTCGCATCCAGCTGCCAGCCGCTGTGCGTGGAGGCTGCACTGGCGGCTTCCAGGAGTTTGTGAGTGATGAACTCCGACCGTTGAGGTTCGATCCCGGCCAGGAGGCAATTCACCGTCGCTCCGACCAGGAAGTACCAGGCCATGGTGTAGGTGAAGCCGACCGGTTCCCCAGGACGGACGGTTGTGAGTTCGACGCAGAGTTCGTAGCCTTCTTTGGCGGCGGCGCGGAGCGCATCGGCATTGTCGGTTTTGAGGTAGTACTGGCACAGAGCCGCGTATGCGGCGAAGCGCAGGGCATCTGACGACTGCGGGGAGTCCGCGACCGCCCGCGCATCGTCGACTCGGGTCATCCCGCTCCCGGCAAACGAAGTCACGAGGTTCGCGGTGCCTGGGATGAGTGGGTCGACTTTATCCCGCAGGTGATCCGTCCACCACGAGGGCAATTCGGGCTCACCTGCCATCGCCGCGGCCGATGTGAACAGCAGCTCGAGCAGAACCGCCTCCCGATCGCAGCCCAGCGGACCATGCTCGACACCGGTTCTGACGAGTTCGATCGCTCCGGTCCGATCGCCACTCAGGAGTCGGGCTGTGATCGTCTGCAGCTCCCACTCGAGCAGCATCGGCGCATTGTCCTTCGCCGCGTCTTCGACCACATGGAGCAAGATCATCGCCTCCATCGGATCGCCGAGGCGGTTGAGGGTGCGTGCAGCCGTCAGCAGTAGTTCGGCCTGAGAGGAATCGATCTCGCGACCCCCGTTGATGATGTCGCGAGCCAGACTGATCTCTGCGGCCTCGCCGATGGGATAGCCGGCCTTCCACAGAATCGTGAGACGACGAGCGAACTTCTCCTCACCTGCAGCATCGGCCTCCCCGATGAGCTGGTTGGCCATGGCGCCGACGTGCAGCGGCGAGACCGCCACCGATGGCTGACCGCTGACCTCGAACTCCCGAGCGAGACGGAGATCAACGAGCCGGGTGACGACCGCATCCCCGAAGAGCTGTTTTGCTGTGCGCGTGGGCATCGGGCTGAGGTCGCCGAGGCGGCGAGCGGCCAGAAGCGTGGAGGCGCGCATCCGCGGATAGACCGGAGCGAACCGCGAGAGCACGCGTGAACCGAAGAACGGGGTATCCGAACTGGAGTGAGGGTAGTGGCGAGGAACCCGGAGAGGGTCCTCCTCAGCCCAGGCGACGAGGTCGGAAGCCACGAGCGGTCTGCCGGCGCACAGCGCCGCCAGGGTGCGCAGCTGAAGATCATCGAGCGGCGTCATCGGGGACAGGCCTGCCACGAGCGCCATGGACTCGCGGCCCGTGAGCGGAGCCAGGTCGACGCGTCCGATCTCCCCGGCGCTCCAACTTTCGGCGATCTGCTTGGGCACACTGTCGTCGCCCTGATGGACCAGGCGCAGCTGATCACCATCGACAAGGTAGGCGACGGGCACCCGTTTCTCGTGCAGTGCCTGGTCGATGAGGATGTTGGCTTCGGAAGTCAGCAGGTGTGCTCCGCTCATGATCCGAGGGCCTCCGCTCAGCGTGGCGTCGTCGACGAACTCGGCGACCTCCTCGGCGGTGGTGTGGGCACTCACCCGCAGCAGGGTCTGCTCGGGTCGACCGAGCGCGGCTGCGAGGAAGCGGGCGAAGTCCAAGGCTCCGTCCCCGGGGAGACAGACCACGAGGACGGACTGCCCGGAATCGAGGAAGCTGAGGATCTGCGCTGACTCGCGACTGCGTGTCGGGGCCCGGTGTACGAGTCGGTCGTAGGCGGGATCGACGGGCACGAAGCCGTCCACACTGTGCATGGAGACGTAGCCTTTCCGGTCTGCGAAGCGGAGCGGCCGTGAGGAGGCCCGTGATGCCGTTCGCCGGGGCGACCGTGAATGTGGTGGGTGGGGTCGGTGGGGAGGGATGAATAGTATTTCGCTATTTCACTAAGACGTATATCACTCCCGTTGTCGATTTCTCAAATCCTGCGTCCGCTCTCTGACCGTCGGCACCCTCCCCGAGACTGTCGATCCTCTCACCGAGGCAGCTGGTCGGGATCGGGCCGACGCCCGCTCGGCGCTCAGCCGCCGACCTTTGCGACCCCGTTTTCATACGCCCAGATCACGGCGTGGATGCGATCGCGGATGCCGAGCTTCGACAGCAGATTCGACACGTGGGTCTTCACGGTCGCTTCGCCGACGAAGAGGCCGTCGGCGATCTCGGAATTGCTGGCCCCGGTCGCGATCAGCCGCAGCACCTCGAGCTCACGGTCGGTGAGCTGCGCGAGTTCGGGCGCGCTCGGTGCCGCCGGTTCCGGGGTGGACACGGAGCGTTCGATGACTCGGCGGGTGACCTCGGGGGAGAGCAGTCCGTCTCCGACGGCCAGGGCGGTGACTGCGTCGATGAGCTGTTCGGCCTCGGCGGTCTTGAGGAGGAATCCGCTGGCGCCTGCGGCGAGAGCCCGGAATAGGAAGTCGTCTCGGTCGAAGGTGGTGAGCATGAGGACGGCTCCGGCAGCGCCGCGGCGGACGATCTCCTCTGTCGCTTCGAGCCCGTCCAGGACCGGCATCTGCACATCCATACAGATGACATCCGGCGACAGCTCGAGCGCCTGATCGATGGCGATCTTCCCATTCTCGGCCTCGCCGACGACGGCGATGCCGTCCTCGCTTTCGAGGATCGTGCGGAAGCCGGTGCGAACCATGGACTGGTCGTCGACGAGGAGGACTCGGATCATGCGGATGCCTTCGCTGGAGTATCGGGGGACGAGTGATCTGGGGTGCAGCGAGGGTAGGGGATCCGGGCACGCACGATCCAGCCGCCGCGGGATTTCGGCCCTGCCTCGAGGCTGCCGCCGAGAGCATTCATGCGTTCCCTCATGCCGACGATTCCGAGGCCCAGACCTTCGTTCTGGGGTCGTCCCTCGGTGCCGGATCGGGTCTCAGCAGAAGCAGATCGGACGGCGCCGCCGGCTGGGCGAGAATCGCTGACCTCCACCTCGAGATCGGTATTGCTGTAGCGCAGCCGCACGTCCACCTCGGCGCCGGCTCCTGCGTAACGGGAGCAGTTGGTCAGGGATTCCTGAATCACGCGATAGATCGACATCTCGGTGATCGGAGTGAGCGGGCGAGGTTCCCCGATCGTCGCGTACTCGACAGTTTGGTCGAATCGTCGCGCCCATTCGATGAGGTCCGGAAGATCGCCGAGGCTGGGATTGCCTTTCGTCGATGCCGCCGTCGCACTGCCGGCGGGTTCTTCCGCCGCATGGTCGCCGGACGCGGCGATGTCGTCCGTGGCGGCGGTGCCGTCGGTCGACGAATCCGTATCGCGCAGCGTGTAGACGAGGGCGCGGAGTTCGTCGACGGTCTCGCGGGTCGAGGATTCGATGACCTGGAGCGATTCCTTGGCTTTGTCGGGATTCCGATCGAGGCTGCGACGTGCCGCGGCAGCGTGGATGCCGACCCCGGCGATGTGGTGGGCGACTCCATCGTGGAGTTCGCGGGCGATGCGGACTCGTTCGAGATCGAGGGCCTGCCGAGTCAGCCGCTGTTCCTGTTCGCGGACTTCGTCATTGGCGGCTCGAAGGTCGGCCATGAGTCTCCGCTGCTTCCAGGCGCGGTTGCCGAAGATCCACGCTCCGCCGAAGAAGGCGACGTTCGTCAAGAAGGAGACACCGCCGGAGGCGGCGAACTGGAGAATCGTGAAATCGCCGAGAGCCCGATACTGGACGGTCAGGGACACCGCGAAGAGCACCGCCATGCCGATGCACAGCAGCAGGCGCGACCAGAAGGCGACTCTGCGGCTGCGCTGCCACGGACCGATCGAATAGATGCCCATGAACAGGACGATCTGAGAAACACCGATCTCCATGGCACTGTTGACCAAAGCCACTGAGTAGACGAGGCAGATGACGAAAGCGCTCTGGCTCGGATACCTGCGCCGATACAGCAAGGGGACGGTGAGGAGAACGGACGCAAGGCAGCAGACCCACAGAGGAGCCTTGAGAACCTGAATGCTGGAGGCGCTGTAGAGCACCGCGAAGAGCATTGAGGACACAGCCAGGCCGATGACGATGTAGACATCGCCCTTGGTGGTTCTGATGGCTTCCTCGTCCTCCGTCATCCTTCCAGCTTAGACAGCGCCGTGTCCTGCCGGTATCCACCGAAGTGGGGAATTCGCGGGCGACCACTCCCGCTGACGGCGGAGACACCGCGCGGATTCCGATGGCAGCACGAGTCCTCGATGTCGCCGAGGTCAGAGGTCGATGGCGACGATCGGATCCGTGGTCGGCTGCTTCGAGCCGCCCTCGGGTTCGACGGTGATTCCGAAGACGCTGCCGGCGGAGAACTTCTCGTCGGCGATGGTCACCGGCTCGCCCGACATCAGACCGGCGCTTTCCGGACCGTCGGCACCGATGACCCACATCTGCATCGACTTTCCGGCCGGTGGCCGCCCGATGTCTTTCGGACTGAGCCGGATGAGCTGCTCGCTCTCGGAGGAGAGCACGGTGACGGAGCCGCCCTCCGGCATGTCTGCGGTGCTCGTCTTCAGGTCGCTGGCTTCCATGAGGCGAGCCGAGTCATCGAGCTGCTGCTGGGTCGCGGCCAAGTCTTCTTCCAGCTCGTTCTGCCGCTGGTTCTGCTGCCAGACGGTCGCACCGAGACCTGCGGCGACGACGATCGCCGCCGCGGCCGCCACCCAGGGCATCCAGGAACCGCGGCCGGACCGCAGCTCATCGCTGTCCTCAGCGCGCGCGTCGGGTCGGCGGGCCTCCCGATGCTCGCTGAGCGATGTCGGTGCGGGTGGTGCATCCGATGCGTTCGGTGGGGCCGAAACTTCAGCGGTCGGTGGGGTCTCTGCCGCCGAGGATGACTCCCGGGCCGACTCCTGCTCATGGTTGTCGGGGATGCTGAGAATCGCCTCTCGAGTCGCCGCGCTGAGCTCGACCGGTTCATCGGATTCGGCGGCGTCGGCCATGACGTCGGAATAGGCGGCGACTTCGGCACGGAATTCGGGGTCGGCATCGGCCAGCGCCTGAGCCTCTGCGAGCTCTGAGTCGCTGAGCCCGCCGAGGGCCAGCCCGGCAGCCAGATAGTCACGATCTG